>JBDNIM010000176.1:0-1177 GCA_041688295.1 Bacteroidia bacterium | reverse complement strand
TCCTGTTTTTTTTTCATTTTGTTTTTCTGCAATTTCTATTCCTTTTTCGTAATTTAAAATAGCATTTTCGTTGTTTTGGATACTTTCATAGCATTTTGCCAACTGATAATAAACTGGTAAATAGTTTGGGTCTTTAATTTTTATATTTTCAAAGGTTTCTATCGTTTTTTCTAGATTGTTTTCCGACAAGTATTCCATTGCCAAAGCATAATTTAAAAAAATATCTTCGGGCGATTCTGTTAGCATTTTAGCTATAATTTCTATTCTTTTCATGATAAGTGTATATAAAAAACAAAATGATTGAAATCGCATTTTTTTATACTGCAATTTTAGCTTAATTTTGCAGAAAAATTGATATAAAATGAAAATTTTAGTGTGCATGAGTGTTGTTCCAGATACAACAACAAAAATAACTTTTACAGACAACAATACAAAATTCAATTCGCAGGGTGTTCAATTCATTATAAATCCTTATGATGAGTTGTCTTTAACCAAAGCAATTGAAATAGTTGAAAAAGATGGTGGTACTGTTGCTGTTGCTACCGTTGGCCTTATAGAAACCGAAGCGACCATTAGAAAAGCATTGGCAATTGGTGCCAACGAAGCATTTAGAATAAATATTGAACCCAAAGATGGCGTTTTAGTCGCTCAAGAATTGTCTGCATTAGTGAAAACAGAAGGCTTTGACATGGTTTTAACAGGCAGAGAAAGTATTGATTACAATGGTGGTCAAGTGTGTGGTTTGCTTGCAGAATTATTACAGTGGCCATCGGTTAATGTTTGCACAAAAATAGAAATTGAAGGCGGAAAAGCTCATTTTGAAAGAGATATTGATGGTGGAAGAGGAGTGATTCTTTCCGATTTGCCGGTTGTTGCCAGTGCTCAAAAAGATTTATGTGAGCCTCGCATTCCAAATATGAAAGGCATTATGGCGGCAAGAACAAAATCTTTAAAAGTTGTTGAACCCCAAAACAATCCAATAACTTCAAACTTTTATTTGTTTGAAAACCCTGTTCCAAAGCAAGCCGTAAGGCTTATTGACCCAGAAAATGCGGGACAATTGATAGATATATTAAGAAACGAAGTTAAAATTATTTCATAACAAACAACATGATAGGAATATACGCAGAATTATCGGACGGAAAATTTAAAAAAGCAATTTTAGAGAGCGGTGTTT
>JBDNIM010000175.1:0-1631 GCA_041688295.1 Bacteroidia bacterium | reverse complement strand
CAACATCTGTGATTCTAAGCAAATAGGCAACAATGCTATTGGCTCCGCTTCCTCGCCCCACATAAAAATAATTTTGGCTTTGCGCATAATTCACAAGGTCCCAATTGATTAAAAAATAGGCGGTAAAATTCATTTGGGCAATTATGCCCAATTCTTTTTCTATACGATTTATCAACTCTGGGGTCTGTGTTTCGTAGCGGTAGGCAATGCCAGAATAAGTTTTTTGTCTTAATAGTGCAATGTCTTCTCGCAGCGATTGGGTAAAAAACAATTTGTTTTTATTGCTGTTTTTTCCAAACACAATTTCAAAAGCCGTATTTTCTAAAATATAGTTTGTGTTGGCAATGATTTCAGGATAATTTTTGAATGAATCTAATAAAGTTTGATAAGGAATCAGCATATTAGAAAGCGGTGCTTCCTCTTTTTTGTCCAATTTGCTTAACAAAACATTTTTATCGATGGCGCGCAATAAACGATGGGCATTAAATCCTTTTTTATCAAGAAACGAAACAGTTTGCAAAACCGCCATTTTGTTACACATTTTTTTATATTGATGCAACGGTAATTGCAACAATTCTTGGCTGCTTATCCCAATAAACTCATGCTCCTTCAACGCCCATCCGTCATAGTTTTTTAATGGATAAATGATGAAAACATCTTCCGTAAGTGGCGCTTGTTTCAAAAAAGAAATGCTTTTGTGCAAATGTTCCGACAAATGAATGTTTAGCAACCTAAAACCATTGTTGTTTTTTGCAATTCCTACATATTGTTGCTCGGCTCCGTTCCTAAAATCAATGCCTATTCCCACTTCAATACCCATTTCCTTAGACAGCCGGGCGGCATCCAAAACAGCCGAAGTGTTGTTGATGTCTGCAAGAATAATTTTTTCATAGCCATTACTTTTAGCGGCATTTAGCAGGTTTTCTGTAGAAAGTGTGCCATAACATAAGCTATAGTAAGTATGGCAATTGAGCGGCATGGCACAAAGATAAAACTATCAATTAGGAATTAAAAATTAACCCATATACTAACGCATTTTTTCTTTCACTTTTGAATATTTAAATTCTGATTAATGACAGTTTGGATGTTAAGTTCTCAATTTTGCCAAACAAATATTAAAACAAAAAAGCATTCTTTTTTCATTTTATAGTAAGAGTTTTAGAACTGCAAATACCAATATAGCTTTAAAATAGTACAATTAAGCGCAGTGCTGATTGGATTATATTGAAAGCACAATGGGTGTTATTTAGCTTTTTTTCTTAGGTTGTAAAATATGATTAATCCTCCCGTAAAAAACATGATTAAACTATAAATGGCTGGAGCAATTGCAAAGTCTGGTCGTCCAAGAAGAACCGCAGCTATAGAAATTGCGAGGGTGCCATTTTGAATACCCGACTCAATGGAAATGGCTATCGCCTGTTTTTTATTTAGATTAAATATTTTGGCGGAAAAATATCCTATGGTCATTGAGATTAAATTTAATGCTAAGGTTATCCAACCGGCTTGCTGAAAATAGGGAATAACATTTTCTTTTTCTTTAATTATAATACCTAAAATTACCAAGACTAAAACAATGCCCGATGCAGTTCGCACCGGTTTTTCCATGCGTTCTGCAAAAGCTGTTTTATAAT
>JBDNIM010000174.1:0-3339 GCA_041688295.1 Bacteroidia bacterium | reverse complement strand
GGTAAGCGAGAGAAACTTGTTTTCTTTTTCTTTAATAAAGAACAAATCGTTAAATCTAATTTGTTTTGACTCTTGCAACAATAAAGCCCTCGCATTATTGTATGTGAATTTCATTTTTACCAAAAATCTTGTTAAGGGTCTATGCCCCATTTTAATCAAATAGTTTTTAAATTCAATTGTATCATGCTGTAAAAATAGGTATGTCATAACAAAGTGAAGTCTAAATGAGTGAAATTGAAGATTAGATGTATAAAAAGGATTCTCTCGGGGTTCAAGTGGGTGTTCGGAGTGTCAAAATGAACAGTCGCAACGCCCAAACGCCTCTTTGCGAACCCCAAACGGACATTCGTTGGCAAAAAAAAAGCTTTTTTCACCTCTCAAAAAGAGCTTGGCTGCTTTGTAAGCTTATTCGCCTATAAAAAAAGAGGTCCAACAGTGGCAAAATGAGATTTGGCAATGGTTGGGAGGGATATAGGTTACTCGCAATAAAAAATTTGCGTTTCTCTGCGCCCCGAGACCGGAGGCTGCCGGCTTTGCGGCAGGTCTTTGTTTCCGGCTCAGCCGAAACAAAGACGGAGCGCAGCGAACCCAGAGGGCGAGGAAATGGCGCCTAAATAATGTTTCTGTTTTTAGAGGAAATAATAGCTGTTGCAGCTGCAATTTTAGATTTTTGAAGGCCGACAAAACTTTTTTTAATGAAAAAGGAAAGTTTTTTGTGAGCGTATTTTCTTGCAATTCGTAATTGAACTCAGATTCTTACTCGGCTATTTCTTTAATTAAATTTGGGCCTTTATAAATGAACCCAGAATAAAGTTGCACCAATCCTGCACCATTTTCAAACTTTTTGTTGGCATCGGCTTTAGAATATATGCCGCCAACACCAATCATAGGCACTTTGCCTTCAAATTTTTTGTTTAAATAGGCCAACACTTCATTAGATTTTTCGAAAACGGGTTTGCCGCTCAACCCGCCTGCGCCTATTGTTTCTACTTCTGTTTTGTTTGTTTTTAACCCTTCTCTGCCAATCGTTGTGTTGGTTGCAACCACGCCATCTATGCCCGAAACATTCACTATTTCAACAATATCATCCAACTGATTGGTGCTTAAATCGGGTGCTATTTTCAATAGAATTGGCAATTGGGTTTTTCCATTGTCCACCAAAGATTTTCTAATTTGGATCAAAGCGTTCAATATTTCAATCAATGGCTTTTTGTCTTGCAACTCTCTTAGGCCGGGCGTGTTTGGGCTGCTAACATTCACGGTAAAATAATCTACAAAAGGGTATAGTTTCTCGAAACATATTTTATAATCATTAACTGCTTCTTCATTTGGGGTGCTCTTATTTTTGCCAATATTCCCTCCTATTACAAGTTCTTGTGGTCTGTTTTTTAATCGTTTTACGATGTCATCTACCCCATCGTTATTGAACCCCAAACGGTTGATAATGGCTTGGTCTTTCACTAATCTAAACAAGCGAGGCTTAGGGTTGCCGTCCTGTCCCAATGGGGTAACGGTGCCTATTTCCACATGGCCAAACCCCAAAAACTTTACTACATCCAAATATTTTGCATTTTTATCAAATCCGGCAGCCAACCCAACATTATTTTTAAACGAGATGCCTAAAAATTCAATCGTTTTGTTTTTAGTTTCGTATTTGAAAACCAGCGAAAGAACAGGGATTTTTATGATAAACTGCAGCCAGTTTAAAGCAATGTAATGTGCTTTTTCGGCAGGAAACATAAAGAGAAAGAACCTTATAATTGAAAACATAATTTAAATAACTTTTAAAATAAAGATAACACCACCAACCAATAGCGTAGCAAATACAACCCCTCTGGCAAAGCTCTCTTTCTCTAATTTTAAAAGAAGAAAAAATAAGCCTAAATTGCCAACAAGACAGACGCTTAAAATGGGGGCCATAATTTGTGTTACAAAAAAGGATTTAAAATAATCTGCAAACCCATATCCCGGATTGATGGATAAAAAATAGATGACAGATAAGATAAAAGGCAATATCAATCCTAAAATAATGCCGAAAAAAATTTGCTTTTGATGGCCCATTGATTAAAACATTAGTTTTAAATGTTGTATCACACCGTGCGAAGTGAGGTCAAATTTTGTTGGCACAATACTGATATAATCATTGTCCACTGCCCACAAATCTGTGTCGTTATCATCGGCTTCCATATTGATGAATTTGCCTGTCATCCAATAGTATGTATTGCCAGACGGATCTTCTCTTTGCATAAAATTCTCTGAATATTTGGCACTCGCTTGTCTGCAAATTCTAATGCCTTTAATGGTATCCGTTTTAGGGAAATTGACATTTAAGAGTGTGCCATAAGGCAGAGGTTGTTCCAAAATATTGGACACAATTTTCCGAATATACTCTCTTGTGTGCGAAAAATCTGCTTCGTTGCTATAATCGCACAATGAAAACCCAATTGCCTGAACGCCATCAACCGCTGCCTCAACAGCCGCACTCATTGTGCCACTATAAATGACATTAATGCTATAATTTGGACCATGGTTAATACCAGAAACCATAATATTGGGCCTTCTGTCGCATACTTTATCTAGGGCTAATTTCACACAGTCTGCGGGCGTTCCTGAACATTCATAGGCAACAACATCTTTAAAAATATAGCTTCTTTTTAATCTTAAAGGTGCGGTAACGGTAATTGCATGGCCCATGGCGCTTTGTGGTTTGTCTGGCGCAACAACAATTACCTCCCCCAAAGTCATCATTTCTTCTACCAAAACTCTCAGTCCTGGGGCGGATATGCCATCATCGTTAGAGATTAAAATCAAAGGTTTTGTTTCTGTCATTTTTTTATAGACTTAAAGATTTTCCATACTGTGGGGCAAGGTTCACTAACATATCTTTTGTCATGCTATCTAAGTCATATTGCGGTTTCCATCCCCAGTCGTTTTGGGCTTCTGTGTCGTCAATGCTATTTGGCCAACTGTCTGCAATTTTTTGACGGCTGTCTGGATTGTATTCTGTTTTAAAATCAGGCATGTATTTTTGAATGGCTGCTGTAATTCCTTTAGGGTCGAAACTCATGCCCGACAAATTATAACTACTTCTTATTTTCACATTTTCTGCTGGTGCATGCATAATATCCAATGTTGCTTTTAAAGCATCGGGCATATACAACATTGGCAATTCTGTGTTTTCATTCAAAAAACAGTTGTGAACGCCTGTCGTTAAAGCATCATGATAAATGCTAACTGCATAATCCGTTGTGCCTCCACCTGGCGCACTTTTGTAGCCAATTAGCCCAGGATAGCGCAAACTTCTTACATCTACCCCTCTTTTTTGAAAATAATATTCGC
>JBDNIM010000173.1:0-4661 GCA_041688295.1 Bacteroidia bacterium | reverse complement strand
TTTTTCCCATCTCTGGTCTTTTTTCTTGGTCTCTGTTTCCGCCACAACCCACCACCGTAATTAGTTGCTCGTTTTTTGTTCGGATATGATTAATGGTTTCTAAGACATTCAACAAAGCATCGGGTGTGTGAGCATAATCAACTATTGCAACAAGTCCTGAATTACTTCTCAAAACTTCAAATCGTCCATTCACACGGTTTTGTTTGCTTAGTTCCGTAACAATTGTTTCTTTTTCAATTCCCAATAAAAAAGCGACACCATAAACACAAAGTAAATTATAGGCATTAAATTTACCTACCAATTGGAACCAAACCTCCAAATCATCTATTTTTAAAAGTAATCCTTCAAAATCTGATTCTATAATTTTTGTTGTAAAATCGGCAACACTGCTTAGTGCGTAAGTGTATTTTGCGGCTTCTGTATTTTGCAACATTACTTTACCGTTTTTATCGTCTTTATTGGTCAAAGCAAAAGAACCAAAAGGCAAACAATCAAAAAAACCTTTTTTTGCTTTAATATAATTGTCAAAAGTTTTGTGATAATCTAAATGATCGTGAGAAAGATTTGTAAATGCGCCTCCCTCAAATATCAATCCGTTAATTCTACCTTGCACCACAGAATGTGAGCTAACTTCCATAAAACAATAAGTGCAACCTTTGTTGACCATTTCGGCCATTAAGGCGTTGATTTTTATAGGATTTGGCGTTGTATGCGTACTTGTAAAAGTTTCTTTGCCAATAATATATTCAACAGTGCTAATTAAACCGCATTGAAATCCCATTGAGGTAAACAATTGATATAAAATACTAGTAACCGTTGTTTTTCCATTGGTGCCAGTTATGCCAACTAATTTAAGTTTTGAAGACGGGTTTTGATAAAAATTAGCAGCCAAATATCCAAGAGACTGTTGAACATCCTCAACCAAAATGTAGGCAATATTGGGGTTTAATTCTGAAGGCAAATCGCTGCAAACAATGGCTGAAGCTCCTTTTTCTATAACGCTTGAAATAAACTGATGACCATCTATTGATGTACCCTTTACAGCAAAAAACATTGTGCCAATATTTGCTTCCCGTGAATCTAAAATCAAACTACTGATTTCCGGATTTTGTGCACCAAAACACTTAAATTTCAATTTCACATTCTTTAATATATCTTGTAAAAACATCATTTTAGTGCTAGTTTTAAATAAATTGTACTTCCTTTTACTGCTATCGTCTGCGGTAAAATGGATTGATTAACCACTGCCCCATAACCTTCAATCACCACTCTTAATCCTCTGTTTTCTAAAAGATAAATTGCATCTTTTGCCCCCATACCCATCACATTTGGAATTTTGTTTTTACTTGTTTCAATGGCCGTTAAATCTATAGAAGCAATGTCCGTTCTTGCTTTCACCCATTCCGTTTCCTCTGTTCCATTCAATGTTAAACTACTGATGCCCAATACATTTAACACATTTTTTATTTCCTCTCTGTTTCCATTTTTTACAATTGGAACTGATACATTTTCACCTTTGGTTAAATATTTATGAAAAGACATATTAGTGCTATAAACCTTGTCTGCTATTTCCTTAAAAACAGGGCCAGCAACCGCTCCTCCGTAATACACGCCTGCACTGGGAGAATTTACAACCACAATGCAAGCATATTGAGGGTTTTCTGCTGGAAAATAACCTACAAAGGAGGCCTTGTGCGAATTTTTATTATAACCACTTTTACTGAAAATTTGTGCCGTTCCGGTTTTGCCAGCTACCGTATAGTTAAGTCCTTTTAAGTTTTGGGCTGTTCCCGTTTCTACAACACCTTCCAAAAGTTTTCTTAATAACCTAAGAGTTTCATCCGAGCAAATTTTCTCACTGATAACTTTGGTTTTGTATTTATAGGTCGATTTCCCAAATTCTTTAATTTCCTTTACAATATACGGTTGCATCATTCTGCCATTATTGGCAATAGCGTTGTATATGGACAAGACTTGCAAAGCACTAAGTTCTATTTCATAACCTATACTCATAAAAGGCAAAGTTGTGGCACTCCATAAAGGATCTTTTGTGTTTTTTAACGAAGGTCTTCTGGTCGATTTTATATCAAACGCTAAAGGATTATTTAGCCCTAAATTAAAACTGTATTTTAAAAAATTTTCAGGATTTTGCTTGTAATATTTATTTACTGTTTTTGCAATACCAACATTGCTAGAATGCTCAAAAACATATTGAAAAGTCGTTTTTTTGAATGGCGATTTGTGTGCATCCACCATTTTTAAGGGTCCAAAATTTGTTTCGCCCCATTCTATATCAATAGTGTCCTCCAATGTAACATGTTTGTCCTCTAACAAAGCCAATGCGCTCACAATTTTGAATGTGCTGCCTGGATCAGAAAACTCATTGATGGCATGGTTGTCTTGTTCTGTATAAACACCATCAGACTTCTTTTTTAAGTTCGCTATGGCTTTAATTGCCCCCGTTTTCACTTCCATTAAAATAGCGCAACCATGGTCGGCACTATTTGCAACCAAACTTCTTCTAAGTGCATTTTCTGCCACATCTTGAAGGTTTACATCAATCGTTGTGTAAACATCAAATCCATTTTTGGGGTCTAATTCAGCGTTGGTTTCTACAGGACGCCAAACACCGCCATAAATCCTTTGTTCCAGTCTTTTTCCAACTGTGCCTTTCAATATTGAGTCAAAAGCACCTTCTAATCCTATTTTTACACCCGATTGGTTGGTGTATCCAATGGTTCTTCGCGCTAAGTCGCCAAAAGGAATCTCTCTTTTAAATTTCTCTATTTTTATAAAACCACCTTTGTATTTCCCAAGATTGAAAATAGGCCATTGTCCCATATTCTTTGCTGTAACATAATCAACCTCTTTGTTTATTAATAGGTATTTTTCGCCTCTATTTCTTGCAGCTAAAATATATTGTCGCCATTCAGAATATGTTTTTTCATTAAAAGTATTTGATAATAACCAACAAAGACTGTCAACTTTACTTTTAAAAAACTCGTTGGTAATGTTGTCAACTTTAGTGTCCATCCTAATTTCATAGCGGGGAATACTGGTTGCCAAAAGGCTTTCGTCATCTGAAAAAATATTGCCTCTCGATGCCTGAATCTCTCTCCATTTTGTGCTTTGAGCCAAAGAAATGGCTTTGTATTTTTCTTGTCGATTAAATTGTAAGTCAATAATTTGCCAAAGAATAGCCATGCCCAATGCCACAATTGCAAAAAATGCAATCCACGAACGCAGCAATATGGATTTTTTTAAATTCATTTTTTTAATGGTTGAATAACATAAGGTGGCGTAATCAACTCTTTAATTTCCTCGGATTCAAGTCTTTTTGAAACCTCCGATTGATTGCTTTTTTTCATTAAACTGCTTTTAATACTGATATACTCAGATCGCAGCTCATTAATTTCTTTTTTTAGCTCGTCCTGTTTTCTTAAACTTTTAACATGGTAATGGGAAAGAAAAACATATATAATAGTTAGAAAAACAAATACACTCATTGGCCACAACAATCCCTTCAAATGTTCTTTTTTTATAAAAAACGAAAAGTCGCTTGCTTTTTTGATGGTTTCATCTGCAACAGAAAATTTTCCTGACTTTGCTTTAGGCTCAATATTTGGGGCTTTAAATTGGTTCAAAGTTTTTCTGCTATTCTTAATTTTGCGCTTCTCGCGCGTTTGTTTTCTAAAATTTCAGCATCAGTAGGCACAATTGGCTTTTTAGTTATTGCCTTAAAGAATCTAGGCGAGTTGCCAAAAACATCTTTTTCCACTTTGCCCAAAACATTGCCTGTGTTTACAAAGTTTTTAACCAATCTGTCTTCTAATGAGTGGTAACTCATTATTACCAATCGTCCGTTTTTTTCCAACACTTTTAGGCAATTGATTAACATCATTTGCAAAGCACCCATCTCATCGTTCACCTCTATCCTTAGTGCCTGAAAAACTTGTGACAAATATTTGCTTTCTTCTTTTTTGGGAATGCAATTTTCTATTGCTTGTTTAAAATCAGCCACCGACTCAATGCTTGAATGTTTTCGCTGGGTTAAAATTTCTTTCACCATTTTATAAGTGTTTTTTAACTCGCCATACATATTAAAAACACGCAAAAGTTCTTCTTCTGAATAATTATTTATGATAAAAGCAGCAGAAAGCTTGCTTTTTTTATCCATGCGCATGTCCATGGGGCCATTAAAACGATGTGCAAATCCTTTGCTCTCCTCATTTATTTGGAAAGAAGAAACCCCTAAATCTGCCAAAATACCATCAACGGGCGTTGCATTCAAATAGGTTAAAAACTGATAAACATATTTGAAATTGTGATTCACAAAAACACATCTTTCATCATCTGGCAAATTTTGAATAGCATCTTCATCTTGGTCAAAAACATATAGTTTGCCATCTTTGTCCAATTTGTTTAAAATGGCTTTAGAATGCCCGCCACCTCCAAAAGTAAGGTCAACATAAATGCCATTTGACTTTATATTTAGGCCATCCAAACACTCTGTTAGCATTACTGGTATATGATAATTTTCATTCATGGAGTTTTAAATATCATTGTTTTTTTTCACCATTAAATCCTCGGCCATTTTTGAAAACTCTTGGTCATCAAATTTCAGTTCCTCTTCATAATGTTTTTTGTCCCAAATTTCAATT
>JBDNIM010000172.1:0-3836 GCA_041688295.1 Bacteroidia bacterium | reverse complement strand
GCATGTTACACAATTCTGAATTTTAGTTGTATAATTCATACACTAAACCTACTTTATTGTCTCAACAGTTTTACCGCAATATTTTAATAAACATTAAAAAAATTGTATTCTAATCTAATGAAAAAACCATTGGGTGCTGTGCGTTGCATTGAACTGAAGAGTTGGTAGCGATAGGCCAAATCCAACCTTATTTTACTCAATAAAATAAACTGCACCGAAGGCGCAATGTCCAAATAAGATTTACCATTAGGCATAAGTGACTGCCCCAAAAATTCGCACATTAAATTCACATTCGTTTGTTTATAATTGTTGTATTTTTTAGGTAGCATTAATTTACCGAAAGACATTGTGTAATATAAAGCATTAGAGGATTGATTAATTGGAAACTTATATCGCGGCTCGTTGTTTAGTGCTTTCATAAAACTTAAACCACCGCTTAAAGCAAACTTATGCAGTAATTGTGTTGCATTAACACCCACTTCATACCCTGAATTATGCCCAATAAGGTTAATTTCATCTTGATGGATATCTGCGTTATTAAAACTATATCTTACAAAAGTGGACATTCGAAAATGTTGTTTCACTTCGTCTCTATTAAAAAATTTATATTTAGCATAAAATGAACCTCCTTCGCTAACAAAACTATTGTTTCTATTACTTAAAAAAGCGGTTGAATGCACCATCAAATTTTTTGAAATGCCATACATCAATTCAGGCATTATATGGGTATTGAAACCATTGCCAATTGTTTCTTTTAAAGTGCTCCCCATCATCCTGATTCCTAAATTCCCTTTGGCCATGTTACTTGCAGGCTCAGTAAAAACAAACAATTCTTGTGCTTTTAAACAAAAACAACTTGAAAACAAAGTTATAAAAGCCAATAATTTCATCAACCTTTAATTTGAATTAAATGATGAACATTTTCTGAAGCAATTATTTTCCCCCTATACTTTTTTTTAAAAACTTTGTCAGAAACAAAACCTTTGTCAACAATTTGAAACTCTGTAGTTGCATTTTTTGAATCCATTTTCCCATCAATTATTGCATAAACAAACCCATTAATTTCGAATTTTTTATCGGAATTTATTTTTATATTCTGAGTGTCAATAGAAAACACAAGTTTAGCAACAGAAAAGCCAGCATTTGTAACAGCCTTTTTAATTTCATTAAAATTTATTACTGCATTTTTCTTAAATTTCAATTCATAAGTTGCTGTTTCCACATCTGGAACAACGCTCTCTATAAAAGATATTTTTTCTAAACTTTTTTTGATTGATAAGTTACACATACTGCATGTTAAGCCACTTGCTTGCAAATTTGCTTTTATAATTTGAGCGTGTGAAATTGTAAATACAAAATACAACAGAGCTACAAGTACTGTTTTCATATATTTTTTTATTTTGGACATGATTTTATTTTTATTTTTTTAAAACGGGGTTGAATATCTAGTATCAGTTGTTAATTTATAATCTGTTAATGTTTTTAAAAATGCAACCAAAGCTGCTTTATCATTGGTACTTAATTTTAATCCTCCATTGGGTAATTGTTGTTGAAAAGAAGCATCTAATGTAGATGATTTGGTTACTAAATTATAATGTTCTACTACTTCGTCTAATGTTTTGAAACGCCCATCGTGCATATAAGGATGAGTTAATTCCACATTTCTTAATGAGGTTACCTTAAATTTCGCTTTGTCTGCAAGCTTATTGGTTACTTTTTGTCTTCCAAAGTCATTCGTATTTGCATCATTGTCTAAACCATTGTTCATGTATTTATCATTTTCAAAATTAGATCCGCCATGACAATGCTGACAATCGGCTCCAGAGGCGTTTGGGAATGCAGGATTATATTCTGTAAAAAACAAAAAACGACCCCGTTCTTCCGCTGCTGTTAAGGTAGCTTTTCCTTCTAAATAATGATCGTATTTTGATTGGTATGAAACAATAGAATTCATAAATTGCTCTAAGGCTTTGGCCATCAATTCAGAAGTAACTGTTTCTGTGCCAAATGCTTTTTTAAATTGGGTTCTATACATTTCGCTTGCTTGCAATTTAACAATTGCATTTGTTAAAGTTTCGTGCATTTCAAGAGAATCTTGGATTGGTAACAAAGATTGTTCCCTCAGCAAAATAGATCTACCATCCCAAAAAAAGCCATTTGAATTCCACGCCATATTAAAAATACCCATTGCTTGTTTGCCACCGGGCAATCCAAGCACGCCAATAGAAAATTTATTGGTGTCAGAAAAAGCTGTTTTTTGATTGTGGCAATTTGCACAAGACATTTGGTTATTGCTAGAAAGCTTTTTCTCGTAAAAAAGCATTCTGCCTAATTTTACGCCTTGTTCGGTTAATAGATTATCGTTTGCTATTTGAGGGGGTGGAAAAATGCCATATTCTAAAAAATAAGGGTTATTCGTTTCTGTTGTTTTTTTGGTTTCTTTTTTACACGATTGTATCATTAATATTAAAATGATAGCAAGCGAAAAAGAACCCGTTAATATTGTTTTTTTCATTGTTTAAATTTATTATTATTTAAAAATTGATTGTCTGTTAAAGTCTTTAAAAAACTCACAAGATCTTGTTTTTCCTGATTGCTTAAAAACAAAGGTTTTATAAAACTACTTTTATTATTAAAGCTTTTTCCTCCGTTGTTGTAATGTTCCACCACTTGCGCCAAAGTTTGAATTGAACCATCGTGCATATAGGGCGCTGTGTATTCAATGTTGCGAAGGGTAGGCACTTTAAATAAACCCCTATCACTTTCTATTTTTGTTAAACGCATTCGTCCACTGTCTGCATAATTTTCATAAAGCCCATTGTTTTCAAATGAATAATTTGTGAAATTAAAGCCCGAATGGCACTCAGAGCAGTTTGTTTTGTTTCCCATAAAAAGGTTTAATCCCCTAATTTCATTTGCAGTTAAAGCATTTTTTTTGTTTTGAAAAAAGTATTTATCATAACTACTGTTGCCACTTATCAAACTTCGTTCAAAATTCGCAATTGCTCTTGTTAAAACAAAAGGATCAAACGGCCGATTATAACATTTCAAAGCATCATTATGATAAGTAATGTCAGCATTCAGTTCATTGGTAATGTCCACGATATTATGGTTAAACTCATTGTGTTCTTGAATTGGAACCAATATTTGCATTTCTAAAGTAGGAACACCGCCAGCTCTAGTGAAATAAGGATTGTAAGCCATATTAATGAGGGTAGGGGAATTGCTTGTGCCATTTGTTAAATTATCGCCATCGCTCAAAGATACATTGTCGCCAAACGCTAATTCAGGTTTATGGCACGAGCCACAACTGATTAAGTTGCTTTTTGAAAGCTTTTTTTCGTAGAACAGTTTTTTGCCTAAAAGCCATCGTTCTTTTGTGAATTCATTGCCAACAGGAAAATTAATTGAAGGAAAACCTTTGGGTATTGATAAAATTTCTTCATCGACATTAATTTTCGAATCTTTACTGCAACTTAGTATTGCAATAAGTAAAAATAAAATATACACCCAAAGGCTTTTCATCATTTTAGTTAATTATTATCTTATGTGAAAAGGTTTCACCTATTGTTGTTTTCAATTGCATAAAATAAATCCCTTTTGTTAAAATATCAATTTTAATATTGTTACTGTTTTGAAATGAATATGTTGAAACCATTCTCCCTGTTACATCCTTAATTTCCAAAGAAGACAATATATTATTCATATTGGTATTTATAATATTTAATTCACCATTGCTTGGATTAGGATAAATTGAAATGCCAGATTCTTTTGCTACAGATTCAATGCTTACGGGAAAACCTGTGCCTGGCGAAAAAACAAAATCTCTAAAGTTT
>JBDNIM010000171.1:0-1512 GCA_041688295.1 Bacteroidia bacterium | reverse complement strand
TTAAAAGGCCGAGGCGTAAATTCTGGATTGCGTTTAATATATGCCCACTTTTCTATGGAACAAAAAATCACCTTTATAGAATTATACCACAAAAACGACAAGGAAACAGAAAACAGAGCATGAATAATGGATAATTTTAGATGAGGTGAAAATCGAAGGCAACTCTTTGATGCAAGTTTGAGTAGATGTTGTATTTTGCTTTTATTAAATGCATTAGCAGGTGCTTTTGAATACAAATAGGCGTTGCTTTTTTAGTGGATTTTAATTATTTAGAATTTCGCATGTGGGCCAAATCGCAATCTTGGATTTTGAGAAAGGCTTTGGTTTGTTTGCTGATTGAAAATTTTTCTTGATACATAATTCTATTTTTCTTCTAATAAATCTATAAAACAGTTGTCGTTATTCTCAAAAAAGGCTGGTGAAGATTCCAACTTTGCTCTTATTTTATCAAACCCACCATTTGCGTATTCTTCCATTAGCTTTTTCAAATTCAAAATTTCCTTTTCAACTTCTTTGTCGTCTTTATTTTCCAATTCATTAAAATCAATTTCTGATTTTGCAAAAACTCCCATCACAACATATTCAGCCAAGTCAGAGGGTTGCCAAGATTTTATTTCAATGAATTTACTTTTGTCAATATTAGATTTTATTGCAAGGCGGCAATCGTTTTTTAAACCAAGCAAAGCAGCATACATGTATATCTCATACTTCGTTGAGAAATATTTTCCTTGTTCCCAAGATGCACTTTCACCTGCTGTTCCTGCACGACCACCTTGTAAAACAGTGAATTTTGAAATCAAGTCCTCGTTTGCTGAATCGTATTCAGGTGCTCTGTCTTTTATTTTTTTTAGTAGTTCCATTTTAATTTAGTGCTTCAATTTTAGTAGATAAATTATTTCGGTTGCTTCTTTCTAATTCAGGAACAGAAGGTGTAATCACATAAACTTTTCCAATCTTAATTTCAGAATTGGTTAACAACTCAGTTCTCAAACTCTGATTCTTATAAAACTCTTTACTCATAATAATGCTTTGCCTGTAAACCTTACTGACTGTCTTACAAAAGCCAATTGCATAGTCATCCCCAAAAGTTGAGGTTGGGGCATCTGTAATTAAAGTGTAGAGGTCAACTATTCGAGAACTGCTCCTGGCCGAAATTATAGCCATAATTGTAGATAGTTTTACAAGAATTAAATTACCAGTTCCAAATCCAATTAATGGATTTCCTTTTTCATCCATTATCTCAGGCATGTAATTTCCGTTCGGCAATTTTCGCAAGTTAATTTGTCCCCTTACAGATTTGTTACTCGATGTCATTGCTTGGTAATGTACATTTGCTTCTTTCTCTAATTGAGAAATTAAATTATTGAAAACTCTTTCTCTTGTAGACCCAGCAATAATTTCAAAATCATTGAGAACATCTCTTTTCTCAATTAACCAGTTTGGAATTTCACCAGTAACTAATTCTCTCAACTGCTCTTTCACACTTTTCAAATTGTTTTTGTAATGTTCAAT
>JBDNIM010000170.1:0-1735 GCA_041688295.1 Bacteroidia bacterium | reverse complement strand
ATACCTACAGAGCAGAATTTTTGTATGACAACTTATGTATTCAAAACAATGTGATTCATCAATCTTATGTAAACAATGTTAAGAAATTGATGTTTTTTGGCAGCAGCTGCATTTATCCAAAACTAGCGCCTCAACCACTGAAAGAATCCTATTTATTAACAGGCGAACTAGAGAAAACCAACGAGCCGTATGCAATTGCTAAAATAACGGGAATTAAACTTTGTGAAACCTACAGAGAGCAATATGGATGTAACTATATCAGCGTAATGCCAACCAATCTTTATGGTATCAATGATAACTACCACCCACAAAATAGCCATGTTTTGCCTGCTTTAATTAAAAAATTTCATGAAGCAAAATCAAATCACATGGCCAATGTAGAAATTTGGGGAACAGGCAATCCTTTAAGAGAATTTTTGTTTGCAGATGATTTAGCAGATGCCGCCTTGTTTTTAATGTTAAATTATAATGACAAAGAGTTTGTGAACATTGGGGTTGGCAAAGACTTGAGCATTAAAGAATTGGCTCTAAAGGTTAAAGAAATTATTGGATTTGAAGGCGATTTGGTTTTTGATTCATCAAAACCGGATGGCACCCCACGAAAGCTAATGGATGTTAGCAAGCTGCATAATATAGGTTGGCACCATAGAACAAGTTTAGAGGAAGGTGTTAAGCTAGCCTATCAAGATTTTTTATCTAAACAATAAAATTGGGTTAAATTATTTAGAAATAAAAAAAGCGCAAACCAAGTTTGCGCTTCTTTTGAAAAATATATTTTTTAAATTAATCAATCAAAACAGTAACATCCTCAATTTTTCCATCAGTTATTGTAATTGTTGGTAATTTGGGATTTGCATCGGGGGATGAAATTTGATTAAAGTTGAACTCTGCGCTCATTTTTTTGGTTGTTGGATTGTATGCCGTGATTTTAAATGTCCCAGTCTGTGTCCCTGGCGAGCTTAAGTCTATTCCAAAATAACCCATATAAGCTGCTACAAAATTAAAATCTAATGTTCCTGGAAAAAACTTTCTAAAGTACATAAACGAATTGTCGCTATCAAACGACAAAGCATAAGTGCCTAACATTGAAGGTGGTACAGTAACATTTCCAAAAATTACGCTAGTGTCCATTCCAACTACTCTAACAGCGAATATGCCTAAACTTGAATCATTTGGATAATAATCAGCTTCTATCCCCAAAAGACTATCTCCAGCTATGACATAATTTGCGTTTTTGTCTGCTCCCCATGCTACACCGTCCACTTTGCAAACCATGCCTTTGTTTGTTTGTGTAGATGCAGTTGGTTTGTCATCTTTTTTCTTGCAGCTGAATATTAAAATAGTGTACAATCCAAATAATAATAATTTTGATTTCATTTTTTATAAATTAGGCAACAAAGATATTGTTTTTATTTACATCACAAAACGCCTTTTTTTATCAATCGAGTTATCTCTTTAGAAACAATTTCGCCACTGATGATAGAAGGCGGAACGCCTGGGCCAGGCACGGTTAATTGTCCTGTATAAAACAAGTTTTTTACCTTTGATGACTTGATTTTTGGTTTTAAAAAAGCTGTTTGAAGTAATGTGTTTGCCAATCCATAAGCATTGCCTTTAAATGAATGGTAATCGCTTTCAAAATCTTTCATGGCATAAGAGCGTTTGAGAACAATGTGCTCTTTTATGGATTGGTTACTGCGTTTTTCCAGTCTTTCCAAAATAATATTAAAATATT
>JBDNIM010000169.1:0-8045 GCA_041688295.1 Bacteroidia bacterium | reverse complement strand
GCTACTATGCGATGTTGCTCGGGAAGGGATTTGGGAAAGTGAAGTTCTGTATTTCTAAATGCAGGAACATCAAGATTTTTCTGAGCAGTTCCTCTTGCAAGAGAATAAATTTGGTCATTCAAATACAACAATTGTAAATTCAAAAATTCTTGCAATATTTCCTTTGCGTCTTTTGGTTTTACAGATAGACCACTATCATTGAGAAAAAATTTCCCTTCAATATAACGAGTGCATTGTTCAGACATAGCAAATCTTGCTACAACGAAACAATTTTCCCTGTTGAAAGTATCCATAAAAAATGTTGCACCACCACCACCATAAACAGGATAGATAGTTCCGCCATCTCTTTTATTGACCACTCTCGTTCCATATTCAACTTCACAAGCTTCATCAAGTTTTTTTGTTACCCAATTCTTCATATCAGTTCCAAAATTGAGTTTAAAATATCAGCACTTTCTTCATCCAAGGCTTTCATTTCTTCTAAAATGGCTTGCGGTTGTCGCAAGGCAACTTCTTCTTTTTTAGTTGGATTTTTCGCAGAAAGGTCAAATGTGGTTGGATTGATGTCCTTTACATTTATACTCCAAGAGTTTTCGCTGTCGCCTTTTGCTTTTTGTAAATCAACAAATTCTGCCAAATCCTTTTCGTTTAATGGATTTCCCTTTCCTAAATTTCTATCTAAATTTAGTTGGTAGAACCAAACCTTTTTAGTTGAAGAGCCTTTTTCAAAAAACAATACAACTGTTTTTACACCTGCACCAGTAAATGTTCCTGCTGGCAAATCTAAAACTGTATGCAGATTGCAATTTTCAAGAATTAGTTTTCGTAAACTAATAGAAGCATTGTCGGTATTGCTCAAAAAAGTGTTCTTAATTACAACACCTGCTTTGCCACCTGCTTTCATAATTTTAATAAAATGCTGCAAAAACAAACTGGCGGTTTCGCCAGTTTTTATCGGGAAGTTTTGCTGCACTTCTGCTCTTTCTTTTCCGCCAAATGGTGGGTTGGCAAGCACAATGTCGTAACGGTCTTTTTCTTGTATGTCGGCAAGGTTTTCGGCAAGGGTGTTGGTATGCACAATGTTTGGTGCTTCCACTCCGTGCAAAATCATATTCATTGTGCCAATGATGTAAGCCAATGATTTTTTTTCTTTTCCGTAAAATGTTTTTTTCTGTAAGGTGGCTACATCAGTAGTTGTTAGTTTTTTACTGTGCTGCAAATATTCAAACGCCTCTACCAAGAAACCTGCTGAACCTACTGCACCGTCATAAATTTTATTTCCTATTTCGGGTGCTACCACTTTAACAATGGTTTTAATCAAAGGTCGTGGCGTATAATATTCTCCACCGTTACGCCCTGCATTTCCCATGTTTTTAATCTTGTCCTCATACAAGTGGCTCATTTCGTGCTTTTCAGCGTGGGTTCTAAAACGGAGTTCGTCAATTCGGTTTATTACTTCACGCAAATTGTAGCCGCTTTGTATGCGGTTTTTCAATTCGCTAAAAATCTCACCAATTTTATATTCAATGGTGTCGGCACTTACTGCATCTGCTTTAAACTTTTTGAGATAGGGGAAGAGTTTAATATTTACAAAGTCAGAAAGGTCGTCACCTGTCAAGGCTTTGTGGTGGTCAAGTTTGCCTTCTTTGTCCCCTTCGGCTCCGCTCAGGGCAAGTTTTGGTGCAGCCCACTTACTCCATTGATATTCTTTGTCAATAATGTTTGTGTATTCTTTGCCTGTTAGTTCGGCTGCTGTGGTTTTATCTTTCTCTAAATCGTCCAGGTATTTGAGGAACAACACCCAAGAAGTTTGCTCTACATAATCCAGTTCGCTACCGCAACCTGCGTCTTTGTGCAATATGTCGTCTATATTTTTACAGGTCTGTTCAAACATTTTCTATTTCCTATTTAATTCGTTTCAAAGTTAGTATTCTGATTGGTGTCGCAATAGCTTTCGGGAGCAAAAAAATGACCTCCCAAAAAAACGGGATAAGCTTTTTGGTTTTGCGAAGGGTCAGCCCCGATGGCTATCGGGATGTCGGGCAAAACCAAATGTACTAAATGTGCTGTTGGCTTATCGGTCTTGGTTTTATTTAGTTTCATTTATCTATCTCTCTATTTATGGTTAGCATTGTCGGTCGTTTTAGTTTGACCGCTAACTTGTATATTTGCGTTACTCAATAGCGTTTTTCTAAGTCGCAAAAAAATACGTATTTTATTATAATTCATTAAATTGCGCATTTTTTGTTTTAAAATACCTGAAGTTATAGTTAAGTTCTTCATTTGCACGCCCACAAATATAATCCAATATCCCACAAAACCAAACCCCCACAAAAAAAAACTGCCTTTGGGCAGGTTATTTTTGTATTATTAAGGAAATTTTCACAGAATCAATTTAAAATACAACGGACTAAAGTCCGCTGCTGTGTCTGCTGAGCCTACCTAGGGCTGTAATTTATTACAACCAATAATAGCAGAGATTCTGAATAAAATTCCAGAGCGAATTTTTTCAGAATGACGAAACCCACAAGAGATTCTCAAGATATTCCGCACAAACGCATATTTACAATAGACTAAAATCCGCTATTAAATCGGCAGAAGCTGACACTTCGTATCGAACGACTCCTACGGTTCAAAGAACCGTAATTTCAGCCGTTAAAGGACTGGTATTTATTCCATCCAATAATAGCAAAGATTCTGAATAAAATTCCAAAGCGAATTTTTTCAGAATGACGAAACCAACAAAAGATTCTCAAGATATTCCGCACAAACGCATATTTACAATGGACTAAAGTCCGTTGATATATCGGCAGAAGCTGACACTTCGAATCGGACGACTCCTATGGGTATAATTCTATCCAAAGAGCCGTAATTTCAGCCGATATAGAGCTGTAATTTATTACAACCAATAATAGCAGAGATTCTGAATAAAATTCCAAAGCGAATTTTTTCAGAATGACGAAACCCACAAAAGATTCTCAAGATATTACGCACAAACGCATATTTACAAAAACTTACCTTATTTTTGCTCCCAATAAAAAGAAATGGAATTAGACAAGCACTACAGCCCACAGAAAACAGAAGACAAATGGTATGCATTTTGGATGGAAAACAATTATTTTGATTCTGTGCCAGATGGCAGAGAGCCATACACCATCGTTATTCCTCCCCCAAATGTTACAGGCGTTTTGCACATGGGCCACATGCTTAACAATACGATTCAAGATGTATTGATAAGAAAAGCAAGAATGGAAGGCAAAAATGCTTGTTGGGTGCCAGGCACAGACCATGCAAGCATAGCCACAGAAGCCAAAGTTGTTAAAATGTTGGCAGAAAAAGGCATCAGCAAAAAAGACATTACAAGAGAAGAGTTTTTGAACCATGCTTGGGAATGGAAAGAAAAATATGGCGGTATTATTCTTGAACAATTAAAAAAACTGGGCGCTAGCTGCGATTGGAAACGCACCCGTTTCACAATGGAAAACGACATGAGCGAAGCCGTTATTGATGTTTTTATCGATTTATATAAAAAAGGATACATATATAGAGGTACAAAAATGGTGAATTGGGACCCTGTAGGCCTAACCACTTTGAGCGATGAGGAGGTTATTTTTAAAGAAAACAACAGCCAATTGGTATATATTTTATATTCTTTTTCTGAAAAAACAAAAGCCGAAATTGGGGGCGATTCAAAAGGATTGATGGTTGCAACCACCCGCCCAGAAACGATTATGGGGGATGTTGCCATTTGCGTGCACCCCCATGACACGCGCTATCAGCATTTGATTGGCAAAACAGTTGTTGTGCCACTTGTTAACAGAGAAATAAAAATTATTTCAGACGATTATATCGACATGGAATTTGGAACAGGTTGCCTAAAAGTGACACCTGCCCACGATGAAAATGATTATAAAATTGGCAAAAAACATAATTTAGAGGTTATAGATGTGCTAACAGATGAAGGCAAAATTCACGAATGTGCTAAAATATATGTTGGTTTGGACAGGTTTGATTGTCGTAAAAAAATAATAAAAGACCTAGAGGAAGGCGGTTTTTTGGAAAAAACAGAGGCCATAAAAAACACAGTTGGTCACAGTGAAAGAACGGATGCTGTGATTGAAAAAAAGATTTCTACCCAATGGTTTGTAGATATGCAAAAGTTTATGGCAGATTATCCTGAGGTTTTGGGTGCAGTTTTAAATGATGACATCCAATTTTATCCTTCAAAATTTAAAAATGTATATAAACATTGGTTAGAGAACATAAAAGATTGGAACATTAGCCGTCAGTTGTGGTGGGGACAAAGAATTCCGGCTTGGTATGCCAAAAATGGCGAATTTGTTATTGCAAAAACAGAGCAAGAAGCCATTATAGAATTTAGCAAAAAAGGAATTGCCGTTAGTTCATCCGAAATAAAACAAGACGAAGATGTTTTAGACACATGGTTTAGCAGCTGGCTTTGGCCCATTTCGGTTTTTGATGGTTTTAAGGACACAGAAAGCAATCAATCTGACTATTATTTTCCAACCAACGACTTGGTTACTGGCCCTGATATTATCTTTTTTTGGGTGGCGCGAATGGTAATGGCAGGCTATGCTTTTAAAGGAAAACAACCCTTCAAAAATGTTTATTTCACAGGCATTGTAAGAGACAAGCAACGCAGAAAAATGAGCAAATCATTGGGAAACAGCCCCGACCCTTTAAATTTAATTGCGCAATATGGCGCAGATGCAACAAGAATGGGTTTGCTATTGAGCGCCCCTGCCGGAAACGACATTCTATATGACGAAACCCAAGTGGAACAAGGTAGAAACTTCTGCAACAAAATATGGAATGCCTTTAAATTAATAAACGCATGGGAGACCGCAGACAAAAACCAATTTGCAGCTGAAGTAAAAGATGCCGACAAATTAGCCAATCAATGGTTTGTTTCTAAATATCAAAACACTGTTAATCAATCTTTAGATTTATATAAAGAATACAGGTTGAGCGATGTTTTAATGGGAATTTACAAATTGGTTTGGGACGATTTTTGTTCCAATTATTTAGAAATGATAAAGCCTCCGTTTGGAGAAAAGATAAACGATGCAACAAAAAAAGATGCCATCGAAAACTTTCATCTCATATTAACGCTGTTGCATCCTTTTATGCCATTTATTACAGAGGAATTAAACCTATTATTGAAAAAAGACAATAATTATCAACCAATTATCATTTCAAAATATCCTGAATATAAGGCTTTAGAAAATAATATAGACGACAGCGCTTTGGCAATAGTTGGAGAAATTAGAAACATAAGAAATAACAAAGGTTTGTCGCCTAAAATCGCATTTGATTTAATCATTAATACTAATAAAATTGATAATTATCAGCAGTTTGATTTCATTGTAAAGAAGCTTGCAAACATAGCGAAAATTGAATTTGGAAATAATAAACCAGAAAAATGCCTAACCTTTATGATAGGAACAGATGAAATATATGTGCCTTTTGAAGAAACTATTAACAAGGAAGAAGAGCAAGAGAAAATTGAAACTGAAATAGCTTATTTAGAAGGTTTTTTAATTTCTGTTGATAAAAAACTAAGCAACGAAAAGTTTATTGCCAATGCCGATCCAGATGTTATTGAAAAAGAAAAGCAAAAGCAAGCCGATGCACTCGAAAAAATCAAAAAATTAAAGGGCAGTATTCAATAATATAATCTGTATATTTTGTTTAAAACTAAGTTCAAATAATAGAACTTAAATTCTTTCCTTTGCATGTAAATGCGAATTACTGCCTTTTTTAAGCTAAGCCTACTTTCTTGTTCATTGTTTTTGATGCAAAATAATATTTTTGCACAAAGAACAGCTGCCAACGAAGATAAAATAAAAATCTATAACACCGCTTTGGAGTTATACGATAAAGAGTTGTATAATGCTGCAATTTCAAACTTTATGGATTACCTGCCTTATGCAACGGATGCCATAAACAGAAGCGATGTTGAATATTACATTGCCAGTAGCAAACTAAAACTAATGCATGACAACGCATTGGCAAATATGCTCGATTTTATCGAAAGATATCCGCAAAGCAGAAAAATAAACAATGCTAATTTAGAAGTGGGCGATTACTATTTCAACATCAGCAAATTTAAAATTGCTCTAAATTATTATAAAAAAGTAGATAATCTTGGTCTTTCAAAAGACGAGAAACAAACACTTGCTTACAGAAAAGGGTATTGCTTTTTTAAATCGGGCAAGTTTAAAGAGGCAAAAGACGAGTTTTTTCCTTTAACCAATACCGAAAACCCATACCAAACAGAAGCGACTTATTATTATGGATATGTTAGCTACATGAATAAAGATTACAAACAGGCTTTGTCTGCTTTCAAAAAAGTGGAAGACAAAGGCATTGAAGGGGTAAAATTATACATAGCTGAAATTTATTATTTACAAAACGATTATCAAAAAGCCATAGATTATGCAGACAAAAAGGATTTTGGCGACAACAACAACAGCCGTGATATGCTATTAGGGAAATGTTATTACCGCTTAAAAAACTATGACAAAGCCCTTGTTTATTTTGAAAAAAGCAATTTTAAAGCCAACGAGCTAACAAACTCCGAGGCTTATGAAATTGGCTATACCTATTTTTTAAATAAAAACTGTATCCGAAGCTCTGAGTTGTTTGAAAGAATAGCAAATGCAGGCGATGCCATGGCGCAAAGCGCAAGTTATCATTTAGGAGATTGTTTTTTGAAAGTAGGCAAAAAACAAAATGCATTCAATGCGTTTTACGAAGCCCAAAGAACAGATTTCGATAAATCTGTGCAAGAGGAGGCTTTGTTCAATTATGCAAAATTGGCACAAGAGCTTGAGTATTCTAGTAAGGCGATTGCTGCTTATCAAAAATTCAACGAATTGTTTCCAAAATCTGAATATAAAAACGAGGCTAGGAAAAACTTAGCCAATTTATTGGTTTCGTCCAATGACTATAAAACAGCGGTGGCTGTGCTTAGCGACATGCAAATTACCGATCAATCTACAAAAGAACTTTATCAAAAGGTTTTGTTTTTGAGAGGACAGGAATTGTTTATACAAAAAGATTACAAAGAAGCTACAGAAATGTTTAAACAATCTATTGCCAATAGAGTTGACAATTCTATAATGGGAGAATGTTATTTTTGGCTAGGAGAAATAGATTATAAAAATAAAAAAAATGACAATGCGCGAGCAAATTATCAAAGATTTTTGGAAAATGTAGAAAGCAAAAAGACAAAATACTTTCCAGATGCGCTTTATGGCGTTGGTTACACTTATTTTAACCAAGAAAAATACTCGGAAGCGGCTATTTATTTTGCAAGATACAAAAACTCTATTGGATATACCCTTCCCGAAGCTATGTTTCATGATGCCACGCTTAGATTGGGCGATTGTTATTTCTCAACAGGAAAATATTCCGAGGCCTTGGATGCCTATTCTTATATTGTTAGCAACAAAAAAAGCGGTGCCGATTATGCTATGTATCAGCAAGGCATGATTTATGGTTTGCAAGACAAACAGGCGAATAAAATTGCTGTATTAAAGAAAATATCTAGAGATTTTCCAACATCGCCTTATATTCCTGATGCCATTTATCAAATAGCGAAAGAAAATTTAGACATGAATAACTTGGTGGAGGCCGAAAGGAATTTTCGTTATTTAATTGATGATTATCCAAATAGTATTCTTGTTAAAAATAGCCACGAAGCTTTAGGAAGTATTTATTTCACACAAAAAGATTTTGAGAAAGCATTGTCTGAGTTTAAATACATTGCCAAAACTTATCCGGGTACGCCCGAGGCGCAAAAAGCCATAAGAAATGCTGAAATCGTTTATAAAAAACAAGGCAATATAAAAGAATACTTAGATTGGGTTAAAACATTACCAAATGTAAATATTAGCACGACAAAAGAAGATTCTTTATATTATGATGCAGCTTATCGCAAATTTACAAACGATAATTTTAAAGGGGCGAGCAAAGATTTTGAAGATTATTTAAAGAATTTTTCTAATGGATTTTTCATT
>JBDNIM010000018.1:0-2371 GCA_041688295.1 Bacteroidia bacterium | reverse complement strand
GTGGTTAAAATAGATAAAATAGGCAAGTCCATTGCGCCTCCATTTGCCAAAAAATATTATTCGCAGGTAACAGTGGGCATCGATTTTACAGCCCGAGATTTACAAACAGAACTAAAATCCAATGGCCTTCCTTGGGAGCTAGCAAAGGCTTTCGACCATTCGGCTGTGGTGGGTCGGTTTGTGCCGCTCAAACAATTGGAGGTTCAAAACCTGGATTTTGAATTGCATAAAAACGAAATTGTTGTGCAAAAAGGGAATAGCAAGGACATGCTTTTTTCTGTCGATGAAATAATAAGCTATGTGTCTAAGTTTTTTACATTAAAAACAGGCGATTTGATTTTCACAGGCATCCCCGCAGGCGTTTCTAGAGTAGATATCAGCGACCGTTTAATTGGGTTTTTAAACAACGAGCAAATGTTTGATATTCAGGTGAAATGAGGATTGTTTTTGCGTTTATATTTGCTTTTGTTCAATGTTTTTTGGTGGCTCAAAACAATAAAGACTATCCGCAAAAGGATTTTGTGCTGCCTTTTGAAGGTAAAAACGAAATTATTGGCACCTTTTGTGAGCTACGCCCAAATCATTTTCATGGTGGATTGGACATTCGCACCAATGCGCAAATTGGTCGCCATGTGTTGGCAATTGCCGATGGCTATGTTTCTCGTATCAATATTTCAACAACGGGATATGGCAAGGCTTATACATCACCCATAAAAACGGATACACCAGTGTTTATGCCCATTTGAACGATTTTCCAGAAAAAATAAAATGGTATATTATACAAAATCAATACCTGAAAAAAACTTTTGAAATAGAATTGTTTCCAGAGGTAGATTTAATTCAGGTGAAACAAAAAGAAATGGTGGCCTATAGCGGAAACACAGGTGGTTCGCAAGGTCCCCATCTCCATTTCGAAATCAGAGACACCAAAACAGAAGAGCCTGTAAATCCGTTGCTATTTGGGCTTTTTATGCGCGATGTGTTGCCGCCCGCCATTCAATCTGTGTTTTTATATCAAAAAGATTCGCTAGCAAAATTACAGAACGGACACTACCCAAACATAACGCTAAATGCCAAACTTTCGGTTTTTAATCTAAAATATGGTACCTACGCTTTTGGGGCTTTTCTAAAGGATTTTGCAACCTCTATGGGTTATAATAACGGGGTAAATTATATTGAAATACTTAAAAACAACGAACCATTCTATCATTGTCAAATAGAGCGTTTTTCTTTTGATAAAAACAGGATGTTCAACAATTACATAGACTATGAGAAATACAAAAGCAATGGGTCTAAAATACACAAACTATTTATAGACGATGGCTGTTCCTTCGATTTTTGGCAGGTATCAAAAACAGATGGTTGGTTTATTGTCAGCGACTCGGTGCCAGTGGTTTTTACCCTCATAGCCAAAGACATGTATGGCAATAAAAAGGAAAAGAAAATAACCATAATAGGCAACCAAATAAAGGGGACACTGGTATCTAGTTTCTTGAGCTACAGCCGCACGCAAACCATTTGCTATCGCAATAAAGAAAACAAAATTTCTCTTGGAAAAGATTGCGAAGTATTGTTCCCAGTTTTTAGTTTTTATAGCGATTACAAACTGCCTTATTCCCGAAATTCAAACAGTTCTATCACCATAGGCAGCCCCAAGGTGCCAATAGATAAACGAGCAGAAATCAAATGGTTGCTAACAAATGACCAAAGGCGCAATGCTGATAAATACACACTTTGTTTGAGCAATGGAAAAGCCATTATGGGCGAATTGAAAGACAATTATTTAAGCACAAAGGTAAAAGAGCTTGGGTCTTATTATTTAACAATAGACACCATTCCGCCTACAATTAAACCAATGTCTTTAAACAAAAACGGGTATTTTTCTTTCATTGTCAACGATAATTTATCGGGCATCTCTCATTTCGATTTTTATATCAATGATGTTTGGGTGCTTTTAGAGTATGAATACAAAAACAAAATGATTTATGGAAAAATACCCAATAAACTTGATAAAGGAAAACATATTATTAAACTAATTGTTACAGATAATAAGCAAAACAAAACAGAATTTTTAAAAACAATAGACATCCCATGACACAAAAATTAAACATTGGCACCCAAGCGCCCAACCTAAATACCAACGACCAAAACGGAAACCTAAGAACCTTGTCCGAATTTGCAGGAAAAAAACTAGTGCTTTATTTCTATCCAAAAGACGACACCCCCGGTTGCACAGCGGAAGCCTGCGATTTAAGAGACAATTACGCTAGTTTTCTGGCAAAAGGATACCATATTTTGGGTGTTAGCCCAGATAATGAAGCAAAACATCAAAAATTTATTGCAAAATATGAACTGCCTTTTGACTTATTGG
>JBDNIM010000168.1:0-4983 GCA_041688295.1 Bacteroidia bacterium | reverse complement strand
TTATCTACAAAAAACAATCTGCTTTCAAACATTTTCTGATGCATCAATACATTCCCTCGGGCTTGGGTAGCAGTTACTAAAATAATACTTATTAAATCTGGGGTAAAACCTGGCCACGGTGCATCAGCAATGGTTAAAATACTTCCATCAATAAAACTTTCGATTTCATAATTATCTTGTTCTGGAATATGAATATCATCGCCAATAAAATTCATTTTTATTCCCAGTCGTTTAAAAGTGTCTGGAATTACACCTAGTTCGGAAATCTTACAGTTTTTAATTGTAATATCACTACCTGTCATAGCTGCCAAACCAATAAAACTGCCAATTTCTATCATATCAGGCAGCATTTCATGTCGAGTGCCAGAAAGTTTTTCTACACCTTCGATGATTAACATATTGCTGCCAATTCCTGTTATTTTAGCACCCATCCTGTTCAACATTTTAGCTAATTGTTGTAAATAAGGTTCGCAGGCAGCATTATAAATAGTTGTTGTACCATTCGCCAAACTAGCAGCCATCAAAATATTTGCAGTACCAGTTACAGAGGCTTCATCTAAAAGCATGTAACATCCTTTCAAACCATTTTCAGCACTGACTTTATAAAACTGTACAGATGCAATATATTCAAATTTAGCCCCCAATTTCATAAACCCTATAAAATGAGTATCCAATCTTCGCCTTCCAATTTTATCTCCGCCAGGGCTAGGAATATACCCCTTTCCAAATCTAGCCAATAACGGGCCAATAATCATAATAGAACCACGCAATCCTGCACCTTTGATTTTGAACTCAGGCGAATCTAAAAAATCTAAATTTACATTATCTGCTTTAAATGAGTAAGTATCTTCTGTCAATTTAGTAACCTTTACCCCCAAATCTATCAGAAGGTCTATTATTTTCATAACATCTCTGATGAAAGGGATATTGCTAATTATTACCTCTTGGTCTGTTAATAAAACCGCAGATATAATCTGTAAAGCCTCATTTTTAGCGCCTTGCGGCACAATTTCGCCTCTTAATTTTCTTCCGCCTGTTACCTTAAATGTTGCCATAAGTGATATTATTTCTTACTATTATAATTTTTGTTTTTAAACTTATTAGGCTTAAAAAACTTCTTTTTCTTACTCACAAATTGTAAGTTCGGTGAATTATCAATTGTTATTTCTAATTGTTCAGGATTTACAGTAATTTTATTACCCGATAAAACGCCCAAATGTTCAGCAAGCTGACCATTTGAAAGATTTTCGTTGTTCCAACTGTTTGAAGAGTTTGTCATAAATGATGCCAATAAATTCACAAATTCTCCTTTTAACTCGACATCCTCAGTTGTAGCTGCTTTATTTACCATTAACTGTAAATTTCTTCCATAAAATCTAAATTTAATTGGCTGATTGGGATAAGGAATTGGTTCTGGCTTTTGTTCAATCTGTTCAATTTCTGGAATCGGATATGGGGATTCTACATTTAATTGAAAATTAGAAATTATATGAATGTGGTCCCAAAACTTTTGTTTGTAATCCAATTGGTTTTTTGCAATAGGGTTAAGCACTTCCATAATACCAATAAGCGTTTCGCACATTGACAATCGCTTGTCTTTATCTTCTATTTTGCAAACATGAAAAACCATATTTTGAAAAGCTCTTCCATATTCAGAAAAAACCAATGGCTCTGCGAGGGTATTGTATTCAAATAATTCTGACATTCTTATGCTTTCAAAGGTAATATTTTTTTCAAAAAAAAACCTACAATTTTTCGATTGTAGGTTTTTAAATATCTTTAAAGAAATTATTATCTTTGACTTGGGTTTTCTTTATTTCTAGCTTCAAAAGTAACTACATGTTTTTTGCCATCTTTTGCAATGTATGACAACTTAATTTCTTTATTTTTCAATTTAATGATATCGCAGGTTAAAACTGGATTAATAGCCGATGAAGAAAGATCGCTATTGCCATTGTTTGCAAAACTAACTTTTCTATGTTTGTCAACAAAATCCCATTTTCCATTTGCAGCACCAAAGGCTTTAGCAAAGTAATTAGATTTAACATTAGACTCCATCTCTAAATTAGAATTTTGAATCAACATTGCTTTGTTATTATCATCTGAATATTTTTTGGTATACTGAGGATTTGTAGAAAAATAGCCTCCTCTCATTATAGATAACACTGCTTGAATTGTATCTCCATAAAAAAACGAGTTTAAAGCAGTGTCGCTTTTATTTCCGTCAATTGTATAATTTGTAGCAACCCATTCATTAGATATTCTGTCTCTTTTTGCTATAAAAGAAATACCTGGACCTTCTTCATATTTACAGGCAGTGAAAGTTAATACTATTACTAATAAAGAAAGGAAGGTTAATTTTACTTGTTTCATTTTATTTTTTATTTTGACTGCAAAAATAGAAATAATTTTCAATTTTCCAATTTTTTTTTTAAAAAAAGAAATTTAACCGAAGTTGACTGTTAATATAATCCGTATCTAATGAAAAACTTGTTGTTCTATTTGAAGTTTGGGTTTTTGTTGATACATTTTCAAGCAATATAACATCATAGATTTCAGTTTCTGTATAGCTAGAACTTCTAAAAGTTAATCTTGGGCCAAATCCCAGTTCAAATCCTAAAGAAAACTTTGGCGCCAAAAACAACTCTGCACCTGCAAATACTCTAGCGCCTAAAGTTAAACTATTTCCAATATTTATTGAGGTAGTTCTTTGTAGGTTGGCTGCTTCATTTTTCAATTCATTGCCGAATTTGTTTTTAGTTAAATTTCCGCTATTATAAATTAAAAATCCTTCATAACCATAAATGCCTTGCAACCTTGAATCGCCTCTTCGATGTTCGACACCTAATCCAAGTTGCAAATCAAATGAAGACACATTGATTTTATTTTCCACTTTCCCATCTATTGTTGCATTTAAACCCAAATCCTTTACAATTATTGTTTGACTACTTGTATTAACTCCAAACCTAAAACTTCCTCTTATTGCTTTTTTATCGGAAACCATGTATTTTCCATAAAACGATTGATTGCTGAGATAATCAACAGAAGGCGAATTTGCTCCTTTTATAAAATTTCCTAAATAATCAATAAATGGATTGGCGCTAATTCCAAAACTATAATCACCTTTCTCAGGAAGAATAACAAGACCTCTCTTACTTTTCAAGACAGGATTTAATTGCGCATTTATTGTAAATGAACAAATAAATAAAACAGATAATAAATAGACTCTTTTCATTTTGCAAATATAATAATTAAAGTATCATCAATTTAGCAAATTTTAAGACCAATGTTTTTTCTCCAACTTGGTCAAACTTTATCAATGCTTTTTTATTATCCCCTTCATCTGTGAAAGTTAAAACAATTCCTAATCCAAACCTTTGGTGTTCTACTCTATCATCTATTTTAAGGTTTTTTATATCACTTTCTTTAAAATTAGCTGAAGGAGTAATATTTTGCAGAGGTGCTTGTATTTTGCTGCCAACATTCATTCCATAGCCTTTTCCATAACCACTATTTGATATGTCTTTGGGTTTAACATTAAACAGTGTGCTATTGGTAGCATATTCAAATTCAACAAACTTTTTGTCAACTTCGTCAATAAATCGACTTGGTTCACACGGAATTAAGTTTCCGTATTTAAATCTAGAGGTTGCAAATGATAGTGTTAATTTTCTTTCGGCTCTTGTAACTGCCACATAAAACAGCCTTCGTTCTTCCTCTAACTCGTGTCTGCTATTTAAACTCAATTGGCTCGGAAATAAATTTTCTTCCAATCCTACAACAAACACATTTTTAAATTCGAGCCCCTTGCTGGCATGAATTGTCATAAGTGTTACCTTATTATTGTCTTCAATATTTTTATCAGCATCGGTCAGTAAAGCAATATCTTGCAAAAAAGAACCCAAATCTTTTTCATTTTCATTGGTATCGTCCTCTGTAAACTCTTTTATTGCATTCAGGAGCTCAACTATATTTTCGTATTTTGAAACACCCTCGACCGTTTTATCTTCCTTTAAAACAGAAATAAGGCCAGATTGCTTTGCTACCGCTTCTGCAACTTCGTAAGCATTGGCTTTTAAATTCATATCCTGAAAGTTTTTGATCATAATATAAAAATTTCTGACATGAACAGCAGCTGCGCCTAACTCTGAAAACATGTGAATATTTTCAACTATTGTCCAAAGACTTTTTTCTTCTTTATTTGCAAAAAAAGCAATTTTTTCTAAGGTAGTATTACCAATTTTTCTTGCAGGATAATTAATTATGCGTTTTAGGGCTTCTTCATCATTAGGATTAACTATAAGTCTCAAATAAGTTATTAAGTCCTTTACTTCCTTCCTTTGATAAAAGCTTGTACCTCCATAAATCCGGTATTCAATATTATTTTTTCTTAAAGCTTCTTCAAAAGCCCTACTTTGAGCATTGGTTCTATATAAAATAGCAAAATCAGAATTTTGAAGATGTTCATTGTTTTTTACTTCAAATATTTTTTGAGCAATAATCTTTCCTTCTTCATTATCGCTCATGGCTTTAATTACACTAATTTTATGACCATCTTCATTATTCGTAAAAATCTTCTTATCTAATTTTTCCTTATTGTTTGAAATAATACTTGAACTTGCATTAACAATATTTGCACTGCTTCTATAATTGTGTTCCAATTTAAAAACGGCCAAATCTGGATAATCTTTCTCAAAGTTTAATATGTTTTGAATGTTTGCACCTCTAAAGCTGTAAATACTTTGTGAATCATCGCCAACAACGCAAATGTTTTCGTACATTGAAGCGAGTTTTTTAATAATCATATATTGGCAAAGATTTGTATCTTGATACTCATCTACCATAATGTATTTAAACTTATGCTGGTATTTATACAATATATCTGGCTTTGTTTTAAACAACTTAAAAGTATAAACCAATAAATCATCAAAATCCATGGCGCCTGCACTAAAACATCTTGATTGATAAGCAGCAAATATTTTT
>JBDNIM010000167.1:0-6350 GCA_041688295.1 Bacteroidia bacterium | reverse complement strand
TCTGTTACAGATATTTGTTTTTGTTCCTGCGCTGCCTGACCAATCAATCCTTCATTCAACATAAATTTTTCTTTGGTATCTGTTCCCGAAGAAAAGGCATATCGTCCGTTTAATAGCAGTGCATTTTCTTTTTTATTAAACAAATAAACTGCACCAATTTGAGCTTTTAAATAAGAACATAAAAAACTAATGGTATTATTTGCCAGTTCTTCTAAACTTTTGTCTCCAATTAATTTTTCGTTCAGTTCTGTATTGCCTGTAAGCAGCCAGTTTTTGCTCGTGGTTTCTGCTTCGGATCTTTTAAGTATTTTTAAATTTGAAGTAACTATACTGAAAACAATAATAAGAACGAGAATGATGATGGCCATTAAAATAACAAAAACTAAATTAAAATTTTTAGCATTCTCCTCACTAGTTTGCTTTCTTTCGGCAAGTAATATTAGTCCTAGTTTTTGTATACTACCAATTATTTCTCGTATTCTATCTTGTGATTCTTTTCCAATTCCAGAGGCTACAAATTCTCTCGACTTTTCAATTCCGATAGCTGGAGGAACTATTTTGCGCAGAGCAATACTGCTATTTAAATGAGTGAAACGTATTTTTATTTCTTTTTCAAGTTCTTTTGTCTTTTGCTGAACGGTATTGTCTTTTGTCAACTCCTTTGCTTTAGTAATATGTTCACCAATAGATTTTTCGGCATTTGTAAAAAGTTCCAAATGGGCTTCATCGCCTGTGATTATAAAACCACGATTGCTTGTCTCTGCATCAGTGATGGCAGTTAGAATTTGGCTGAATTCACTCAACAACCTGTTGGTTTGATCTACCAAATTATTGGAAGCGATAAATTTTTCGCTGTTTTTATAAGAGAAAATTCCAACTCCGGAAAGTATTACAGCACAAGCTATAAAACCAGTTAATATTTTTTTGCCAAGTGTCATATTTATTTATTTATTTATTTATTTATTTAATTATTTAATTAGGTTTGTTATTTTTATGAGTAATTGAACTATTTTTTCCAAGGATAAAATATAGTCCGGTTCTATAGCAGCAATTGCCGATGCAGGCATTATAGAAGATTCCGCTGTTTTTGGGTCTTGAATAATTGCCATGCCTCCTAATTCTTTTATTCGTTTTATACCTTTTGTACCGTCATTATTAGAACCTGTAAGCACTATACCAATCAATTTGTCTTTGTATGCTTCTGCTGCTGATTCAAACAATACATCAACGGACGGTCTTGCAAAATTTACATATTCATCAATTGTTAGCGAAAAGGTTTTATCTGATTCAATTAGCAAATGATAATTAGCTGGAGCGATATAAACATTTCCATTTTCTATTTTTTCTTTTTCATCTGCTTCTTTAATAGTAAGATTGCTTTTGTTATTTAACAGTTTTATCCATTCATTATCGGAATGTGCATTGATGTGCTGTACAATGATAATTGGCAGGCTAAAGCCAGCAGGCAAAACTGAGAAAATAAATTTTAAAGCGGTCATTCCGCCAGAAGAAACCCCAATTACAATAGCTTCGTATCTCATTTTAAATATTTCTTTTTAAATATGCGTTGTTTTTTATCCAACTCAATATATCTTTCAAAAAAGTCGGTAAAGCGTAAACTTTCTTTTGAACCCAAACATAAAATGCCACCATTAATAAGACTTTCATAAAAAAGTTTTTGAACTTTATTTTGTAAATTTACATCAAAATAAATCAACACATTTCTGCATAATATTAAATTTACTTCTGCAAATACACTGTCTGAAACCAAATTATGATTTGCCCATACAATGTTTTTTTTCAAAAATTGATTCATTATAACATTACCGTAGCTAGAAGAGTAATAATCTGAAAAAGATTCTTTTCCTCCCGACAGTTGATAATTGGCGGTATATTCTTTTAATAAAGTAGTAGAAAATATCCCTTCTTTTGCTAAGTTCAAAGCCTGCTGGTTAAAATCGGTAGCATAAATTGTTGTTCTATCATACAAACCTTCTTCTTGCAAAATAATGGCCATTGAATAGGCTTCTTCGCCTGTTGCACAGCCAGCATGCCATATTTTTATAAAAGGATATGTTTTTAAAACAGGAAGAACATTTTCGCGTAACGACTTATAAAAATCTTTGTCACGAAACATTTCGGTAACAGTGATTGATAAATCTTGTAAAAGATCATAAGCAAATATTTCATCATTTATAACTTTAGATTGAATTTGAGAAACATCCTCTAGTCCAGACAGCGCTAACCTATTCCTAATCCTGCGATGGATGTGGGCTTTGGAATATTGCCTGAAATCATAGCCGTATTTCTGGTATATAGCTTCTAGCAATAACGAAATTTCCAATTCTGAAATATCTTTCCTTGTCATTCGCACAATGTTACATCTCTGAGAACCAAAATAGTTACATAATTTAATATAATTGTTACATAAATCACACTTTTTTTCATTGAAAAAGAAAAGTCGAGTATTTTATTAAGCCTTTAATCATGTCCATTTCGGTTTGTCTAACGGCATTGGTGATAACATCAGGCCGTCTTTGAACCTACCTTAAGCCGTCTAAACTTTTCAACACTCAAATTTGTAAGTGCTAATTAGTTAATCCGTAGGGAATTTTGTTTGAGTGAATTCTTGTCAAAAAACAGGAGTGTAAGCTAAGCTATCTAGTTGCCCTAACCAGATTGACTTATCGAAAGAAAATATTAATAGAAATTACAGTAATTTTTCCTTTTTCCACAACATTATTTGAAATAGTCAAGTGGGTGACTTCTGTCGGAAAGTTGTGGTAAGAATTATCTGATTTCTTGAGTAAGATTTCAGTTATATCTAAATTTTAAACTTTATTTGATGTCGAATTTTTGACACGGGTGTTATCGTATTTTTCATATAATACTGCAAGTGAATCGTAGTAAGATGTTAGAGTTTTAACTGCTATTTCTGGATTTTCTTGATAGGGAATAGTTATGGGCATTTCGTTCATGAATTTAAGTAATTCAGGATTTCTTTCTCTGATTTTGCTGGTTACATCTAAAATCATTTTGTTTAATTGCAATTCAGTTTTCATTCTATTTTTTTTATTTAGATACTTATTTAAAGAGGATTAGATAATTTGATAACTTGGATAAGTTTTTTGTTTGCATATTCATCTTTACTTAATGTAGAAAGCTGTATTCCATTACTAGAACGCTTGATGCAGCCAAAAGGCAAATCAGCCACTGTCATTGTTGGGTGATTAATAAAAGCCATCCCTATTAAAATTTGATCCGCAACTCTTTTTCCGCTTTCAATATCGCTTGATGCTTTTTCCATACCTTTATTGACTTGCGTTTCTGTCATTTCGGCAAAAGATTTAATGACTATATTTGTCGTGGGATTAATTGTTTGAATGTACATTTTAAATTATTTTAGATCAATAAAATTGAAAATTATTTTGTGAAGATTATTTTTCTTATTAATTAAATTTAGTTTATTTTTTTAAAAAAGTAAAATGGTTTAGATATGTAGTTTTTTGTATAATAAATACTTACACACGGTTTGCAATTGCAAATTTTTTGAAAGTAGCTAGAACTTTAAATTTCAAAAATTATTAATTTTAATGAAAAAGATTTGCTTAATGAAACAAACATAATAAACGGTTACACGCTCGGCTACCATTTCGTTGGTCACTGCCAGAAGATTGGAAAACTTCAGTGTTCATGATACCCGTTAGGCCAATCTGACATATTGTGTAGTTTCATTAAGCTAAATCAAGATCTATTAGTAGAGTTTTATTTTATTAATTAAATAAATCAATTTGTTGGTAATAAAACCTTATCAATGACATGAATTACTCCATTAGATGCCTTGAGGTCAGCAGTGGTAACTGTAGCTTGACCGCCCTTTTCGTCCGTCAATACAACTTTTCCTTTTACTACTGTTGCAGTTAATTTTCCACCTGCCACTGTTGTTAAAACTGCTTTGCCTGCACCTTTTTTAATAGCAGCTAAAACCGCTTTTGCGTTCAGGTTTCCCTCCACTACATGGTAAGTTAGTATGCCAGTAAGTGTCGATTTATTCTCAAGCTTCAACAAATTATCAAGCGTGCCAGAAGGGAGCAAGGCAAAAGCATCATTTGTAGGGGCAAATACTGTGTAAGGGCCTTTTGCTTTTAAAGTATTTACTAAATCTGCCGCTTTTATAGCCGCAACAAGTGTAGAATGATCTTTAGACCCTGCTGCAACATCTACAATATCTTTTGAACTTTGAGCCATTAAGTTAATGAATAATAACAGTGCCGCAACAAAAAGTACAGCGTTTTTGATTAATTTCATGATTGTTTTTTTAAATTTTAGACAAGTTTTTTAAAAAATAAAACCTTACCTAGGCAAGGTTTTATTTTATTAATTAAATGGATTAATTTGCTGGTAATAGTACTTTGTCGATTATATGAATTACTCCGTTTGATGCAGAAATGTCAGAATCTGTAACTCGTGCTCCGCCAACTGTTACAGTGCCGTCCTTTACAGTAACTTTCAATTTGCTGCCTTCTACAGTTGTTAACTCTTGTCCATCTTTTAAATTAGATGCCATTGTTTTTCCGCTTACCACGTGGTACTTCAAAACTTCAGAAAGTTTTGCTTTGCTTTCCGGCTTCAATAATTTATCTACCTCCGTTTGAATTGCGGCAAAAGCGGCATCGGTTGGCGCAAAAACTGTAAACGGTCCTTCGCTTTGTAAAGTTTCTACTAAGCCAGCGGCTTTTACAGCGGCTGTTAGTGTTTTGGCATCTGTTGCAGCAATTGCTAAAATGTCTTTTGTTGGGGTGGTTTTGTTTTCCATTTTTTTTATTTATATAAAGAATACATTTTCTTTACACTGCAAATTTGCATTTAAACGGTACTTCAAGTATTACACAATTTGGAGTAAGTGTTACATCATTCATATTCATATTTATTTTTTAATTAATACTTTAACTCTATTTTAATTCTCAATTTTTCTATAGATCAGACGCTTCAAAATACCAATCCATTTAAAATTGGTTGAAATGTTACCCAAATCCCAATTTCGCCTTTAAAGAACCACACCATTTCGTATAGTCAAGATAAAGAGTTGAAAGCGTTTTGCGCGCGCCTGATACTCCGTAAGAATTTAACAAAAACTAATGCCGCCTACTATGAGCGAACTTAACAATAGCAACCAAGAACACACCTCCAATTATATTGCCCAGCGTAGCTAATGCTTGAAACTTGAGAAACTGCCCCCAACTTATCTGATTGGCTTCTGCGAAAAAAGCCATAAATACCTCAATGGAACCTACTATGCAATGATGCAGTCCGGCAATACTTATAACAAAAGTAACCAAAAATATCATAATTATCCTGCTAAATGTATCCTGAGCGACACTAAGCAGCCATCATAGCATTCCCATTAACCAACCAGCCATAATGCCGCTGAATAGCGTTGCGCTTACGCTATATTTGAGCTTTTTTTCCGAAACAAAATAAAAAAAGTCTTTTCCAATCAGATGCATTTCCGAATTAAAACCCAGTGCAATGCTGCCAAATATATAACCCCCTGTGAGATTACCTAAGTAAATAATAATCCAAAGTTTTGCTAAACTTCCCAAAGTGGCTTCTCCGTTCATTACGGGCAGGGTGGCCAGTGTCGTATGTTCTGTAAACAATTCGGACCTGCCAATAATGACAAAAATATACCCTATTGGATAGACCAATGCCATCATCAAAGTTAATTGGCCATTGGTTGACTCATTTTTGAAAATCGTATAGATAACTCCTATGGTTAAAATGCTAAATCCTACTTCCAATCCTGCCGACAAAGACGACAGAAGCAAACCCAAATCAGACCGTTTATGTTCTTTCAATCCAGCTTCGATTTGTTCGCTCATTATTTCAAAAGCCTCTTTGGGTTTTTCTTCAGACTTGATTTGAGATGAGTTAGACATATTAATTGTGCGTTAAAAACTTAAGCAGTGTGCCTAGTTTGATTTTTGATTGATATTTATAACAAACTAAGCTAAAAGGGCGATTAATGCGAATAAATATTGATGCACCTCTCTTATATTAATTAGATTAGTAGGGTGGATAAACATCTAACCCAATTTTTAGGCATTTTTTGCTAATTCTTTTTTTTAGCCTTTGGAGCACAATTAGGAACTTTTTTACCGGCTTTAGTTTTTGTACCTATTTGGTGATATTCTTTCCAACAAGGGTCATCTTTTGTTTTTGGAATTTTAGTTGTCATAATTTATAACGTTATTTGAATGGGTGCATTAATAAAACGAGCATATTGTTTTATTTTGTGTTATTGGAGTCTAATGTATTATTTTCAAACTGTTGCTCGTCCGCAGGCTTTG
>JBDNIM010000166.1:0-1444 GCA_041688295.1 Bacteroidia bacterium | reverse complement strand
TCTTTGTGAAAAAAAAGACCTTTAATAATGAATAATAATCTATTCAAAGTTTGTGTTTTTCGTCCAACGATAGTCGCCAAATACTAAGTTTCTTGCATCTAATATTGCTCTTCATCTTTCTGAATTGTTTTAAAAAGTTTTTAAATGCAAGGTAATTTCATTTTTTTTTAATATTATTGTAACATAGTTTGAAACTTACCAAAATGACTTTAATAATATGAGAATAAAAAACAATCTGATTATAATTGCAATAGTATTATTTTGTTTTAGAATAAATGCCCAGCCATTTATTTTCGGCATGACATCGGAAGGAGGCGAAGCTTTTGGCACAATTTTTAAAACCAACTTAAACTACCAAAACTTTAATTCTGTTTTTTCTTTTAAAGGAATTGCTGGAGCCAATCCTATATACAACACCCTGATTGAAGCCAATAGTGGATTGCTTTATGGCATGAATTCTAAAGGCGGGAAGTATGATCGTGGGGTTTTGTTTTCCTTCAATCCACAAACCAATGTTTATCTAACCATTGTCCATTTTAATGGCACCGAAAATGGTGCCGAACCTAGAGGCTCGTTGATAAAAACAAACGATGGAAAGCTTTGGGGAATGACAAGTTTTGGTGGAAAAAACAACCAAGGGACTATCTTTGTTTTTGACCCCAATACAGAGGTTTTTGAAAAAAAACATGATTTATTGTCCATCAACGGCAGTGCGCCTTTTGGCAACTTTTGTCAGTTTAATAATTCATTGTTTGGCATGACATATCAAGGTGGGGCAAACGGTTTGGGTGTTTTGTTTGAATACAATATGACAAACGATAGCTTTATTAAAAAACTGGATTTTAATGGTTCAAATGGGCAAAACCCATTTGGAAGTTTGATTTTGGCCAGCAACAATAAAATGTATGGCATCACCTATCAAGGCGGTACTTTTGGGCAAGGCATTATTTTTGAATTTAATCCCCAAAACGATAGTTTTATTAAGAAAAAAGACTTTAATCCTACGGCCACAGGATCTAATCCTTATGGAAATTTGATTCAAGCGCAAAACGGCAAGTTTTATGGCATGGCATTTTTGGGAGGCACTAACAACAACGGAACAATTTTTGAGTATGACAGCCAAAATGACACCCTTATTAAAAAATTTGATTTCAGTGCATTGTTAAACACAGGCCAAAATCCTTATGGTAATTTAACGGAAGTTTCGAGTGGAGAATTTTGGGGAACAACGATTCAGGGCGGAACAAATAATGGCGGCACATTGTTTAAATATGATAATAATATAGACTCATTTCAAGTGCTGCATCGTTTTGTAAGCTCGGTGAATGGCCGAAATCCGCAAGGCTCTCTCGCAAAACACAGTAACGGAAAACTATATGGACTGAGCAACCGAGGTGGAAAAACAAATTTTGGGGTATTGTTTGAATTTGATGTCAACAACAAT
>JBDNIM010000165.1:0-2222 GCA_041688295.1 Bacteroidia bacterium | reverse complement strand
GGTCCACGCTATTTTCAAAATTACACTATCAAAACCATTAAAAACAATGATTTTGAATACCGTTATGTTTTTACTAAAGCCTTTGCAGAGCGCGCAGATACTTGTAGGTAATTGCAGAAATATGATTGATACCTTTGTATAAATGTAGTGGGGAATTTATTGAATGGATAGTTGCGGTTATTGGCTTAGTTAAATCATCCCAATATCCTCAACCGCAGACATAGAGGTTGGGGCATTGTCTCTAACTTTTATTTTATGCGTCATTCTAAACTTGACCTAAACTTACCGAAGGAGGCTCTACGAATATTTAGAATCTCTCCTTTTAATCCGTAGATTCTGAATAAAATTTCAGAGCTAATTTTTTCAGAATGAAAAAGCCCTAATACTGAAACCAAAATTATTTTGTTTTGATTATGCCGCGCTTAGGGCGGCATCTATATAAAAGGCTTTTTAAGTTTTTATACTAATTCTAATTTTAAAATAGTCCTAACTATTTTAAAATATTAGTCCCGAAATTTCGGGAATAATTACCAGCCATCTCCGCCTTAGAAATTCTTTTTTGTAAAATAAAAAAGTACAATTTCTTGAGCGGAGATTTAGCTTAAAAACAGGACAACCAAGCGCTGCGGTAATTGGACTATATTGAAAGCTTATTCGGTATTAATATCTAGGCTCAAACTAGAACAATAAACACTATCAAAGAACATTATAAAGTGATTTTTGAAACAGAAGTGGACGGCATTTGCATAGATGAAAACGAATGGCCTAAAAAACGCACTTTCAAACTGTTTAACGAATGGTTTGATTATGAAATAAGTGATTGGGTAACGGACTTGTCGAATAAAAGCATGTTCAGCTAATTGTGAAAATGGTGGCACTTGAGGAATGGAGTGTAAAAAGCAAATTAAAATGATAGACTTACATGCCATATTTTATTTACCCTTAAGTATCTTTTATGAATAGGGGTCATTGACAACAAACTCACTACAAATATGCTTACAAAAGTAACATGGATTTACGACTACAGGGGACAACATTCATCACATTATAAAGAAAAATCCCATAAACCTGACAACAGAAAAAATGAAAAGAAACTTTCAATTTCCATCTTCCCCAACTAAAACATTGGGCATAAAAAAAACGAAACAATTAATTGTTTCGTTTTTTTGTTTAATTCTTTTTTGAGATAACTAAAGATTAATATCTTTTGTTATAACCACCACCGCCACCACCGTTGTTGCTGTTTCCACCTCTAAAGTTTCCACCGCCACCACCGTTGTTTTCTCTTGGTCTAGCTTCATTAACTACTAGGTTTCTTTCCATGAATTCTTTTTCGTGAAGAGCGCTGATAGCTGCGTTAGCATTGCTGTCATCGTTCATTTCTACGATTGCAAATCCACGAGAACGACCCGTAAATTTATCTGTAATGATTCTAGCCGAGCTAACTTCACCGTACTGGGCGAAAAGGTTTTCAACATCTTGCTCGCTCGCACGAAAGCTAAGATTACCTACATAAATGTTCATCTGTTTACTATTTTTAAATCTGTGTAATTATTTACACGGCACAAATATAATACATTTTATTGACACAAACACTTTTTTTGGCAAAAAAAATATTATTGTTATATAATTTAAAAATAAAATGCAACATATATTGAAAACTTGTGTCTTATATGTATATTTGTATATAAAATGAAAAAACATCTAACCCATTTAATCATTACTTGTTTTGTTTCTTTAAACGCACAAACACAGTCCTTAGGATATTATTTTTCTGACAGTCTTCAGTTTGTAAACAACCAAAACAGCCCTTTAAAATATTCCACAATCGGTGGGATGCATTGTCCACAATATAGTGTTTGCGATTTGAATGGCGATGGCAAAAAAGATTTGGTTATTTACGATAAATTGGATGGAGGCATCACAACAATGATAAATAAAGGTGCTTTGGGTGAGGTTAAATATGTGTTAGACAACCGATACGCAGCCTATTTTCCTACACTCAGGCCTTTCAGTTGGATGCTTATGCGCGATTATAACAACGATGGCTACGAAGATATTTTCACAATGGGTAATAATGGATACATAATATATAAAAACATATCTTATACCGTTTCGGGTCGTCCAGCTTTTATAGAAACCGATTTAATTCAATTCAGAAATATTTCTCCAACAGGTTCTTTTATAGAATACAATGTCCTTTCGACCCCAGCAATGCATCT
>JBDNIM010000164.1:0-1650 GCA_041688295.1 Bacteroidia bacterium | reverse complement strand
TCTCGTGTCCTGTTTTGGCTTTCATCCGCTTTTTTGGCATCACTCCCATAATAATTAATCGTTTATTGTTTAGGTTTATACTTAATAGATGAAAAAATAATGGAATATTCGCTAAAAACAACAAAAAACTCTTTCCCGTGAAGATAAGTTATCTTGCAAATAACCTTTGTTATCTTGCGGATAACACTATTTATCTTGCGGATAACCTTTATTATCTTGCGGATAACACTATTTATCTTGCGGATAACCTTTGTTATCTTGCAGATAACACTATTTATCTTGCGGATAACATTATTTATCTTGCGGATAACATTATTTATCTTGCGGATGAAGTTTTAAGACTTAAGGTCAAAGTTTATAGGTCTTAGGTCAAAGTTAAAGCCTCTTGGGTCGAAATTAAAGCCTCTTAGGTCGAAGTTAAGAGCTTTTATGTCAAAATTAGCAACACTCAATTCAAAGGTTAGAGGTCTCAGGTCGAAGTTTCTTGAACGAAGGTCAAAGATTGTGCCTTTTATGTAGGTTTTAGGGAGTTTTCTCTTCTTTCTAAAGAAGATTAATTAAGGCATAGAAAAAAATATTAAAATTATTGATTTTTACATTCTGTTTTATTTAGTTACTTTTGCATTCCAAAAAATGCGTGTTTGTTAAAATTACCTTAATATTATATTAAGTTTTGATTATCAATTTAAACAAACGAGCAAAGATTTTAGACGGAAAAATGGTAAAAAAGACAATCTATTTATTAATTGCATTTCTATTGGTTTATAACCACTCGCATGCACAAAAACAAAGCCCAACTATGAAAATGGAGTTTGGGCAAGGCATCCAATTTATTTCGGCAGATACATTGTTTACACTTGCAATGAGTGGTCGTGTTCAAACCATGTTTGAAGGCAGACGAGACATGAAAACAGAAGCATTGGGTGGAGATTTTCTGCTTCGTAGGTGTCGTTTAAATTTTCAAGGCAATGCTTTTAGCCCTAAGTTTTCTTATAGAATTCAAATAGGATTTGCACATGGCGATATTACATCTGCCAACAGCACAGTTATAAATAATTTAATTTTACGGGATGCTATGCTGTTTTATAAAGCCAACAAATGGTTGCGTATCGGTTTTGGTCAAACAAAACTGCCCGGCAACCGCCAAAGACTTGTTTCATCTGCAAATTTACAATTGGTGGAGCGCTCAATAGCCAACAATAATTTTACATTAGACAGAGACAAAGGCATCTGGTTTTACACTAATTTTAATATAAAAAAAGCTGTTTTAAAATCGACCCTTGCCATTTCAAGTGGAGAAGGTAGAATTGTGTCAGACAGAAATGGAAAACTTTCCATAGCAGGGCGCATGGAGTTTTTGCCTTTAGGAAATTTTTCAAAAAACGGAGATTACATTGAGTCGGATCAGGAGAAAGAAAGAAAGCCAAAACTTTCAATTGCCGCTGCCTATAGCTACAACGATGCCGCCACAAGAACAATGGGACAATTGGGCGATTTTTTATACAATTCTGCAACCGCCAACATTCAATATTATGGAGCCGATATATTGTTTAAATACAAGGGCTTTTCTTTAGAATCAGAATTTTACAATCGAAATTCGGACCAATCTGTTATAACCAATAAGAAAGATTCTACACAACGAAACGCTGT
>JBDNIM010000163.1:0-5419 GCA_041688295.1 Bacteroidia bacterium | reverse complement strand
GACCGTGGAGCAGAAACATTTATGAAATGGTGGAATCCAGCAAATTCACTATCAAAAATGGAAATTATTCAAGCATTTGCAGACCCAAAAGGTTTAGAAAATCAATTAGACCCTCAATTAATGATTGATGCCAAGATTAGAGTAGCTGAAGAGGAACATTCATTATTTAGAAATGTAATTCCAGAAGCAATAATCCCTTGGATAAAAGCAACACAGGCTCAAGCGTGGGTAGCTAAAAAAGATGATTTTTTATTCGTAAACCCTGCAAGTTTGTAATGGAAAGAAAAACAAGCGTAAAAGCAAGCATTATAATAAATGCCAAACCTGAGGAAGTATGGAAAGCTTTAACCAATTTTGAAAACTTAAAAAACTGGAGTTCATCTTTTCAAGGATTAAATGGAAATTTTGAAATGAATGGCGACATTGAAATTACCTTCAAATCACCTTTTGGTGGTCAAAATAAGATGAAAAAAAAGTTATTTCAATTAGAAAAAGGACAGTCTTTTGGATGGACTGGCGTGTTTTTATTGGGCATGAGTGATTATCATACCCATACGCTAAACGAACTTTCGGACGGCAGAACTGAGTTTACACAAACAGATGGACTGCAAGGAGGAGCAAGTTTTCTGCTAGGAAAATTGATAGAAACACAAATGTTAAAAGGATATGAGGTATTTAACCAAGAATTAAAGACCTTTGTAGAAAATAAATAAGCTTAAAAAATGGATTTAATTAAACATACAACCCAATGGGTGCAAGGTGAAATTTTACAAGGTAGAATTGGCTTGGCTATTGGTGTTTTAATAGGCATTTTATTTTTTTACTTTGTCAATTTTCAACAAGCATTTAACAAAGGCATGATTTTGCCTTTTTTAATATTACAAATAGTTTTATTGGGTTACAGCGGTTTTCAAATGACTATGCGACCTAAACATATTGAAAAAATAAAACAATCTATTTCTATAAGCAAAGAAAACACATTACGAGCCGAATTAGAAAAAATGCAAAAAGACAACAATATGTACAATACATTAAGGCCAATTTGGGCCGGGCTATTCGTTGTGTCCTTAATATTATTTTTTGTATTTTCCAACGATTTTTTCAAAGGAATGAGCCTTGGGTTTGTTGCGTTTTTTATTGTGGCATACACTTTTGATACGCTTTTGCATCTAAGGCTTAAAACTTATATAACTGCTTTGCAAGCCATAATCCTTTAAATTAATCAAAATGTCCATCACACATATTAAATCTATTTCAGAAATCCACCAACTTTTTCAATTGGCGAAACCGAAACATCCGCTTGTTTCGGTTTTTCGTCATTCAGATTTGGTAGTTCCTGATAATTTTACGCAGCAGTCATTTACAACAGAATTATATATGATTGGGTTAAAAGAAAAACAGGAAGCAGTTCTAAATTATGGCAGAGAGACTTATGATTTTCAGGAAGGCACGGTTATTTTTCTTGCGCCAAACCAAGTTTTTTCTTTTAATTCAGCCGATTTTTCAAAATGTGAAGATGAATGGACGCTCGTTTTTCATCCAGATTTTTTAACCAAAACCAACCTTGGGAATGAAATTGATAACTATCATTTTTTTAGCTACGAAACCAATGAGGCCTTGCATATTTCAGAAGATGAAAAACTTGCTTTAAATGATTTAATCACTAAAATTGAAAAAGAATATTATCGACAAATTGACAAACACACGCAAGAAATTATTTGCATAAACATAGAAACTGTATTAAAATATTGTCAGCGTTTTTTTGCCCGACAGTTTATTACCCGAAAAATAAGTAATAATAGATATTTAATAAAATTTGAAGCTTTTTTAAAAAGTCATTTTGAGCAAAATTCTATCCAAAAAAGCATTCCCTCTGTCAAACAATGCGGAGAGGCATTGCATTTATCGGCCCATTATTTAAGCGACTTATTAAAGGAAGAAACTGGCAAAAACGCAAAGGAGCATATTGATTTATTTGTAATAAAAAAAGCAAAAAACCAGCTTCTAAATCAGACGCTTAGCATAAGTCAAGTTGCTTATGATTTAGGCTTTGAATACCCAAACCATTTTAGCAAATTTTTTAAATTAAAAACAGGGTTAAGCCCTTCCGATTATCGAAATTTAAATTAATAAAGTCAATGGTTATAAACCTTAGTCAAATTTGGTCTTTTATATTATGATTTAAAGGATTTTCAAACGATTTTTAATTTTTTGGTAGATAAAATTTACTCAGGAAGTTTAACAATTATACCTTATGTTTGTGCACTTTATGGCAAAGCTAAACCCTATTAATATTTTTAGTAAAGATTTATGAAAAAAATACTTCTCTTATTATTCATTTTAACTTCAATTAAAGCAAATGCTAATTTTAAGGACAGCACACTCGACATAAGTTTAATTTTAGGCATTAATTTAGTGCAATTTAATAATGATGTTTCTGCATCAAAATTTAATTACGGATTAAGATTATATTCCATTTCATTATCAGAAAATTACTGTTTGGGAGGTAAATTTCAAAAACAATTAACTAACAAAAAAAATGTATCTTTTTCTCTATTGTATTCGAAAAACTCAATTGGTTATTTAAAATACAACAACACAAGTTTGAATAATGGAGATGAGATAAAGCAGAATCTCAATGGTTTATTTTTAAATGCCTCAATACAATACAAAACATTCAGCTGGCTAAAAATAAATTTTGGTTTAAGCAATTATTTGAATATTAAAAATAATTTTGATAACCAAGAAATAGCCAGAGAATTCAATTGGTATAATTCAGAATACAAAAGTAATATGAAAAAACACAGTTTGCTTTTAAATTGTGGTTTAGAATTTAAAATACATAAAAAAGTTGGTCTTGAAGTTTCATACGCAAGAGGACTAAATAATTTAATAGTATTGAGTGCAGTTGGAACTTCAAATAATGCTCTACACCCACAAAAAATAAGATCTATTGCATTGTTGCTTAACTACAAATTATGAAAAAAATATTTCTCTTGATTGTACTTATTGCGTTTTCTGATTTATTAAACGCTGTTAACAAAGTCAGTTTAAATTTGAAATACATTCTAACTTTTGGAAGAAACACAACTATAAATAATGGTGAAATATTCGTTGCTAATTCAACTAAAAGTTTTTATATAGCCTCATATTTGCCATAGTATTCAATAAATTTGGGAATTAAAGTTGCAAAAAAAAATACTCCAAGAAAAAATATTATAATTGGTTTTCAATATTTATATTTTGACAATAAGTTGATGTGGAATGATTTTCTTGCAAATAAAGGTGGCACTATTTCAACTAATTTTCATGGCCTTGAGTTTGCAAATATTAACCAATATCAATTTAATAAATGGTTAAATTTAAATATAGGATTACAACACTACTTTAATTTTTTGTTAAGAACCAATAATAACAGTTAAGCAATTGAGTATAAACTTTTAAAAGAAAATCAAAAACCCAATATTAATCGCTATTCAACGGGGTATTTAATATGTGCTGACTTTAATATTTACAAGAAATGGGGTGCTGAAATATATTATTCTAAATCCTTGAAAAACTTTTTTAGATTTGATAAAAGTGATGAAATTAAACCAAGACACAAAAATAAATTAATAATGCTTCAAATAAGTTTAAACTATAAATTGTAAATCAATTATTTTTCAAACTAAGTTCTTTAGTTAAAATCATCAAAACTTTATCGGAATGATTTCTCAATTTGGTTTGCTCGCTTTGCAAAAATGGCAGAACAGACAATATGGTATGGTCGGCATTTTCTAATACCAAGACCGAAGCTCTCAAATGGTTGCTGATTTTTTTATCGGTTAAAACATCGCTCACTTTTTTGGTGCCATTCATGCCAAAAGGTTTTATTTTATCGCCATGCCGCCATGTCCTTATTGATAGAGGGAAAACAAGCGATTGGACATCAATATAAAGCCTATTTTTTTCAAAATTCGCAACCGATAATGTTACCTTAAATTCAAAAAATTCATTTGCATACAAAGCAATCTCATCTAAATTGTTAAACACCAAGTTCAAATCAGATTGCTCCGATATTTCTTTAACAAAAAAACCATCTCTTTCTTTTGATATTTGATGCGTTTGGCTTTCAATTTTTGCGCCAATATTGTTTTCTTCTAAACAAAAAGAGGCGATTTGCGCCATATTAAAACCATTTTGTTTTAAGTTAAAATACAAAAACAATTCAGGGTGTGGCAGATTCTTTAATTCATCTAATTTTATTAAAAATCCGTCTTCGTGCAACAGGCAAACTTGCGCCCATTTTTCTTTTATTAAATGGAGAGACAACGCCTCAAAATGCAAAACTTTTTGGTTCAATTCAAAAACCTTTTTGTCTATTTCGGGTTCTATTTTTTCTAAAACGGGCATCAAACTGTGCCTGATTTTGTTTCTTAAATAATCTTGTTTTTTATTGCTGCTGTCTTCTCTATAACTGCAATTGTTTTGGTTCAAATATTCTACAATTTGATTGGAACTTGCAAACATCAAGGGCCTAAGAATCTGATTATTGTTTATGGGAATGCCATGAAGGCCGCTAATGCCAGTGTTTCTGAAAATATTAATAAAAAATGTTTCGCTATTGTCGGACAAATGATGGGCTGTAAGAATAAAATCGAAAGCCAATTTGTTTTTTAATTCAAAAAACCAATCGTATCTTAGTTTTCTTGCCATTTCTTGGGTAGATAAGCCGCTTTCGGCTTTCAGTTTTTGGGTGTCAAATTCTTTTAGATGAAATGGAATATTGTGCGTTTCTGCAAGAGATTTTGAAAAGGCTTGGTCTACGTTGCTTTCTTCGCCTCTGAGGTTAAAATTACAATGGGCCACATGAAAATTAAAGCCTGTTTTATACAGCAAATGAAACAAGCAAACACTGTCTTTTCCGCCACTAAAAGCAAGCAGCAACTTATGTTTATTCGTAAACAATTTATAGGATTCAATAAAATGTAAAAAAGCTTTTTCCATGCTTGGTTTTGCGAGCGAACAAAATTAAATGAAAAGGAGAATTTATTTTTAATAAAAAATTCATGTATTGGCATTAGAATTGCAGTTACAATTAAAGAATAAAGTTTTTGAGTAGTAAGTATCTTTTAATCATTGCATTTTTAATCGGTTTTGCCAATGTTTCCTTGGCGCAAACCGAGGTTGATATTATTGGTGGCGAGCGTTCCACTATCAACCAAATAAAAAAAACGATGACAATTGTAGAGAATGTTGAAATAAAAAAAAATGGAGTTAAAATTAAGTGAGAAAGAGAAATTAGAAAAAAAGAAAAGGGGAGGAGTGAAGGAGTGGGAAAGGTGGAGAGGGGGAAAAAAGAGAAGGGGTATATTTAGGGAGGAGATTATTTGAGATATGATGAAAAAAAAAAAAATGCTATAGTTACCGGAAAAAGAGT
>JBDNIM010000162.1:0-8232 GCA_041688295.1 Bacteroidia bacterium | reverse complement strand
TTTTATTCATTTCTAATATTTGTTGCAGAAAGCAATGCCCAACCTAAAGTATTTAAAAATATTCCTTCTGCTATGTGGTACACCATTTCTACAATTACAACAGTTGGTTATGGAGACATTGTAGCAATAACCCCATTCGGAAAAATTGTTAGTGGCATAATGGGTATTAGTGGTTGGCTTTTGTTTGCCATCCCTACTTCAATATTAACATCCGGGTTTTTAAAAATAAATATACACGAAAAAAAAGACTTTTGCCCAAATTGTGGCGAGAGACAAAATTAAAATTCAGAATTTTATTCTTATTATTGCAATTATTTAAGATATGACTACACAACTAATTATCACTTGCATGTCGCTTTACTTTGTTATGCTGATGATAGTTGCACATTACACATCAAAAAATAAGAGTAACGATACTTTTTTTACAGGTAACAAAAACAACAATTGGCTGCTTATTGCCTTTGGTATGATAGGCTCTTCCTTGTCTGGCGTAACATTCCTTTCTATTCCTGGCACAGTTGAAAAAAACAGTATGTTTTATATGCAAATAGCCTTTGGTTATATCCTTGGATATTTAATCATTGCATTTGTTCTTTTACCCATCTATTATCGCTATAATTTAACATCTATTTACACCTATTTAAAACATAGATTCGGTCCCATAACATATAAAACAGGTTCGTTCTACTTTCTTATCTCAAGATTATTGGGCTCTTCTGTTAGATTATATTTGGTAGCAAACATTTTTCAAATATTTTTATTTAAACAATATAATCTTCCTTTTTGGGTATCCGTTTTAATTTCAATTGTTTTAATTTGGCTTTATACAAACAAAGGAGGCATTAAAACCATAATTTATACAGACGCGCTTCAAACAACTTTTATGCTAGCCTCGCTTGTTATAGCAATTGTGTTAATTCTCAATAATTTAGACTTATCTTTTGGAGAATTATGGCAAAAAGGGTTAGAAAAAGGATACACAAAAATGTTTCAAACCGATAATTTTTTGGCAGGCAACTATTGGATTAAAGGCATTTTGGGCGGTATGTTTATAACAATCGCTATGACTGGCGTTGACCAAGACATGATGCAAAAAAACCTTTCTTGCAAAAACCTGAAAGATGCGCAAAAAAACATGGTTTCTTTTTCAATCGTTTTGGTATTCATTAATTTAATGTTTTTGATATTAGGTGTTTGTTTGTTCGTTTTTATAAATGAAAACGCTGCTCTAAAAGAAATATGGATGCAAGATGGCGGAAAAACAGATGCTTTATTTGCCACAATTGCGCTAAAAGGTGGATTGGGCAGCTTTTTTGGAATTGTATTTTTATTGGGATTAATTGCAGCCGCCTATTCAAGTGCCGATTCTGCCTTAACAGCCTTAACAACTTCTTTCTGTATCGATTTTATAGACATTGAAAAAAAGCCGGAAAATATGCAAAAAAAATACAGGCAATACACCCATATTGGCATGTCGTTTTTAACATTTATTTGTGTTTTAATATTTAACGAACTCAACAATAAAGCGGTAATTGATGCCCTTTTTAAAATTGCGGGATATACTTATGGGCCGTTGTTAGGATTGTTCTTTTTTGGTATATTAAGCAAAAGGAAGATAAATGACAAATATCCTGTTTTTATAACAATAGCCATTATGTTTTTAGTTTATTTTATTGATAATATTGTATTATCCAATCCAAATGGATTCAAATTCGGCTTCGAGCTTTTAGGACTGAATGCTATTTTAACAATGCTTTGTTTGCATCTATTTTCAAGCAAAGAATGCTCTATTTCAAAGACAGTTTAGAGAATTATATTATTCTAATTTTTAAAAACACCTTTTTATTTTTCAGGAATGTGAAATAAGATTTTATACCAATGTGATTTTTAATTTACGCCAATAAATTATAAGTCTTATCCCGGAATTTTGGGAGTTATTACTGATTGAATATAATAATAGTTCAATTCAATGAAATTAATATTGGTCTATATATTATAACAATTATTTTTATAAATTAGTCCAACGCTAATTTGTAAATTACAATGGTAATGTCGTGGTTATAAAATAATAGTATAATTTATTGCACTATATATTTTTTGTTAGCGGTATTATTTCATTTCGGTATTAGAGACATTTGAAAATATTGTACCAAAAAAAAACATAAAAAGTGTTTTTTTTTTAAATAATTGTTTTAAATTGCGCCTCTAATTAATAAATAAAATGAAAAAAATACTACTTCTCCCTGTTTTATTCTTATTGTCGAGCTTTTTGTTTGGTCAATATTATTATGTTCCTAATCAAAATGCTGGAAAAAATCCAAACAATTTGAATAAGGATGGTGAAAATCCAGCCACTGCTGCGGGCGGTCCAATTGCAAACGGTTGGAAATCTATTTGGTCTGGTGCTTCTAGTGCTTCTGTTGCCTATTCCTCAAACCAAACTTTGCCGTTTACTTTCAATTTTAATGGTACTGATTTCACTACCATAAAAGCTTCAAACTTCGGAATTGTAACATTTGATATCTCTTCTACAAATATGCCTGCTAATTTTAATGTTTTAACATTGCCAAGCAACAATGTTCCAAATAACTCTATTTGTATTTCAGGTGTTAGACCGATTAATAACACTACTTACCAAAGTCAAATCATCACCAAAACTTTTGGCACTGCACCAAACAGACAATTTTGGATTCAATACAACTTTTTTACAGATCCAAATATTCAAAATGGTTGGACTTATTGGGGCATTGTTTTGGAAGAAACAACCAATAAAATTCACATTGTGGATATGAAAACCCTTTGTGTTACATCTGGCGGACAACTTTGCAATACTAATGTAAAATTATCGGCTGGTGTGCAAATTGATAATACAACTGCTACTTCAGTTGCTGGTTCGCCTGCTTTAGGCGGACTTAATACGACTGTCAACTTGTTTACCGAGCTTGATAACTCCTTCTATACTTTTAATATGGGAGTTCAACCAACAAATGATGTTGAAGGAATTTCTTCAAAAGTAGCAGATTTTTTGCCTTTGGTGCAAGCGCCTTTTAATTTAAATGCAGAGTTTAAAAACATTGGAAGTGCAAAAATTACAAGTGCAGCTATAAATTATAAAATAAATAATGGTGCTATTGTTACTGCAGCGTTGCCCTCTATCGATTTAGCTAAATTCGCAACAGCTACTTATTCGCACCCAACAAAATGGACGCCAGCTTCGGTCGGTGTTTATAAAGTTTGCATGTGGTTGAGCAATATAAATGGTGCCGTTGATGAAGTGGGTGCTAACGATAGTGTTATTAAATCTGTAAATGTTTTAGAAAATTTTGAACCGAGAATTCCGTTACATGAGGTGTTCACTTCTTCTACTTGTGGGCCTTGCCGTCCGGGTAACGTCAATTTAGACGAAACTGTTTTCCCACAAATTCCAGGTAAATATACTGTTGTGAAATATCAAATGTCTTGGCCTGGATCTGGCGACCCTTATACAACTGCTGAAGGAAATGTTAGAAGAACTTTGTATAATGTAAATTCAATTCCAAATATGCAAGTGGATGGTGGATGGAACGGAAATGCTGGAAGTTACAATACAACTCTATTCAATCAGTTTCAAGGGAAACCATCTTTTATTAAAATCAATTCTACGCATGTTATCGATTTCAAAAAAGTAACGGTTAATGTAAAAATCACGCCTTTTGCAGATTACAACAATCCAAACTTAAAGCTTTTTGTTGTATTGACAGAAAAAAGAACCACTAAAAATGTTAAATCTAATGGAGAAACAGAGTCTTTTAATGTTATGAAAAAAATGATGCCAAATGCTAATGGAACATTGCTTGGTGCTGTAACCAAAAATGTTGAAAAAACTTTTAGCACTTTAACATACACCGTTCCAGGAAATTATAGATTATCTGCTGATGGTCAAGCTGTAAATATTATTAATCTTGCAACTGAAAATAATATTGAAAGTCTTATGAATTGTGAAGTAGTTGTGTTCATTCAAGACATTGTTACCAAAGAAGTGTATCAATCTTCAAATTCTTCAGGAACAGTTTTAAGTTTGGATGAATTGGATGCAAACAGCAGTTTATCTATTTATCCTAACCCTTCAAACCAAGGTTTTATCAATGTAGAAATGGTTGGCAACAATTTGAACAATGCTGCTGTAAATGTTTACAATGCAATTGGCCAAGTGGTTTATACATCTTTAGAGAATGCAACAGATGCTTTTTCTATCAATACACAAAGTTTTGCTAAAGGAATTTATATTCTTAAAGTAGAGGCCAATGGTGTTGTTAGCACTAAACAATTTATTGTTGAGTAACTGAAAAAAGAATTTTTAACTAAAAAGAGCGAACAAAATGTTTGCTCTTTTTTTTATGCTTTTTATTTATGGGGCTTTATCCTGCTCTAAGCTTGCAGTCTTGCCGCTTGTTTGATGCCTGTCTCGGCTCAGCCGAGAACGAGCAGCCCGCCTCTCCCAAGCTTAGCGAAAACCGCCAAGCAGACAGCGAGAGCTACCGCTGCTATCAGGGCTATTTATTTTAGATATATTGATTTTTTAATTTTGTTTTTTACTTTTATGCCAAGCGGAAACCAACAACGGCTGCATATCTTTTAATTTCTCGACCCAAATTTTATAATTATGATTAGCCTTTATATCAAAGAAATGATGATTAGCAGTGGCATCTAACCCCAAACAATTGTGTTGCGAGAGTATGGTGTTAACTTTAATACAGCCCGAGGTATTATAAAAGGAAAGGCAGTAAACATTAATATGATGGTGCTTAACAAAATATGCATAGCGCTTAGATGCACACCCAATGGTATTTTAAATTACGAAAACACCAACGATGAAATTGAACCCACCCACCTCTTAAACAAATTTACCAAAAAAGAATTGCCCGATGTCACAGACATATTAAGGAACCTTAGTCCCAAAAAACTAGCACAATTGTTGAATATGATGGCAGAAAAAGAAGAGGATGTAGAAAACACAAGAAAGCTTCTCAAAGGGCGGCTTTTTTATTTATCTTTCCTGATGATGGGATGCCTTTTTCTTTTATTTAGACAGTCATGAATTTTTTCCCTAATAATTTAAGTTTAACTTGACATTTCTTGAAACTTTTTTCTGAATTCCAAAGGATTAAGAATATTTGGAAAAACTTCTTTTGTGCCACCAGAACCAACAATTTTAATTGTTCCGTAACCAAGTATTCTTCCTAAAATTCCTTGGTCAACATTTACGCTTTCAATTTTTGTGTGGTTCATTTCAAAAGTTTTTCTGCTAATTAAACCTGTCTTTATAATTACGCGTTTGTTTGTTATTGCAAACTCGTCAGTGTATTTGTCAATTAGTGGAGCGATAAACAATGTAAATATGGCTCTTAAATTGCAGAAAATTATCCAATGATAAGTCGCTTCTAATTCAATGTGTTCGTCTTTTATTAAATTGTTCTCGATGTAATTGCCCATTTTATTTTGATTTTAAATTATTTTTGTTGTCCTACCCGTTTGCCTTTGGCAAACCGTCTTAGTAGCCACAAATATAATCCTTTATCCCAAAAAACCAATTCCTCCATTCCGTTCTGCGCTTTTTCTACTTTTCATCACAAAAAACAAAATACAAAATCCAATAATTGCAGATACCAAAGTTGTTTGCGAGGAGGGGCATAATTTTTTCATTTGGCATTTTTTGAGCGAAATTTATTCCTTTGCCTTTGCCTGAACAAGGCTTTATTGAAAACTGATAATGGGGTTGTTTGAGGGTTTGGTCTTAAAAATAATGATAGGAATTAAAAAGATTAAAATTTTTATTTGCCGGGATAAAATTTATAGTAAAACTATTGCTATAAATTGCAAAGCCAATTATAAATTTGGACAAATACCAAAAAATTACTAGAGAATGTTTTATGAAGTTCTTTCGTGATGATGAAAAATTAATTGAATTAACTGTAGATGATAGGATTGAAATATTTAGAACGGTTCTTATAGGAAGTTTGGATTTAACCAAAAATTTACTGAATGAAGTTTTAGGTGATTATTCCGTTTTTAATCTAGATGTAATTGAAATTATAAGTTGCAAATTAATATGAAAACAAATAAACCACTGAACAAATCAAATATTAATAATTGATTTTAACAAATATTTGAAATTTTACTAAAATAATTTAAGTATTATTAAAAATACTTTAATTGTGATCTTGTCAAAATTAAAATCCTACAATAGTTGATATTGTTGTGGACAAAAATATTCGAAATCATTTTTTTTGCAACGATTGGACTATTAATTTTGGACAAAAAAATACCAAAGATTACTAACCACCAATATTTAATTAAAATACTTATGTTAGCACAAATTAAAACCACAAAAGATGTCGAAGATTTCGCCTTACAACTTACAAAAGAAGGATTAAGTTTTCATCCAGATGACGATTTCAATAATTATATATTAAGAAAAACACATGAGCCTTTTTACACAACAAAAGAAGCGGAGGCAAGAAATGAGTTAATGAATCAAAGTTTTCTTGTTTGTAAAAACAATAATATTGACATTTACGATACAATGCTTGAAGTCTACTTAAAAGAAACGAAATTAGATAAATTTATACCTTTACCCTCATCCTTTTCTAACGAAAAATGAAAGTAAAAAAAGTGCAAACTACTGGTGAAATAATCCGTAAATTAAGGGAAGAGAAAGAATTGCCGCTAAGAAAAATTGCAGCATTGCTTGACATAGATACATCTTTTTTTAGCAAGATAGAACGCAATGAACGAAAAGCAACTAAAGAACAAATTTTAAAACTTGAAGAAGTTTTTGGGGTCGAGAAAAATGCTTTGATGATTCCTTATTTAAGCGAGAAGATTTATTATGAACTTTTAGAGGAGGATTGTGCAACGGAAGTTTTGAGAGTTGCACAAGAACAACTAGGTTTTTATGCAAACCAACATGTGCTTAAATTTCAAAAAGATTGGAGGGAAAAAGAATTTATAAACCCTAATGCGACAATTAAAATTGGAACAATGTTTTCGGGAATTGGTGCTATAGAACATGCATTGAAAAGACTTAGTCTGAATTCAGAAATTCAGTTTGCTTGCGACAATGATAATTTTGTAAAGCAAAGTTATTTTGCAAATTATGAAATTGGAGCGACCAATTGGTATGAAGATGTTTGCAACATTGACGGAAAAAAATACAAAGGGAAATTGGATTTACTGGTTGGCGGAAGTCCTTGTCAATCATTTTCAATGGTTGGGAAACGAAAGGGATTTGATGATACGAGAGGAACTTTGTTTTATGAATTTGCAAGAGTTGTTAAAGAAAGTCAACCAAATGTTTTCATTTTCGAAAACGTAAAAGGACTAATTAATCATGATTCAGGAAATACATTTGAAACAATTAAGGCAACATTTGATGAGTTAGGATATAAATATTTTTTCCAAGTGCTAAATGCGAAAAACTTTGGCATGCCTCAACATAGAGAAAGGATTTTTGTAGTTGGTTTCAAAAATAAGAATACAGATTTTACATTCCCTGAATCTATTGTTCTTGAGCATAAAATGCAAGATTTTTTAGAAGATTATACTGATAGTAAATATTATCTAAAAGAAAAGGGTGTTAAGTTTGTAACAAGTTCAAAAAATAGAGTCAAACGTTATACTCAAATAAATGGTGATATTGCACTTTGTCAAAAAGCAAACCAGCAATTTAATTGGCATGGGGACTTTGTTTTCGAAGAGCAAACAGGAAACGACTTTAATGAATTTGTTTTTGATGTTAATAAAGTTGAGGAAAAATATTATTTGTCTGATAAAACAAGAGATTATGTTTTAAGTCCAGGGACAAAAACTTTCAAAACAACTGTAAAAACAGACCTAGAAGTAGCAAGACCCCTTTTGCAATCAATGCATAAAATGCACCGATCAGGTGTAGATAATTATGTTACACATTCTGGAAGAATTAGAAAACTTACACCAAAGGAATGCTTGCGGCTTATGGGTTTTCGTGATGACTTTAAACAAGTTGTAAGCGATACACAAATGTATAGACAAGCAGGGAATAGTATTGTTGTTGACGTTTTAATAGCTTTACTAAAACAAATGGATATAACTAAATTTGCTAAATAATGGCTGAATACCAAAAAATTAAAATTGAAAATGTTGAATATTTCATAATAGATTCAATTCAAGATTTTAGAGCTGAAGATAGTTTTATCCATAGGTCAAATAAATTAG
>JBDNIM010000161.1:0-3520 GCA_041688295.1 Bacteroidia bacterium | reverse complement strand
TTCTAAAGAAATGGAGCAAACCGTTGTGCTTATAAGAATTAACGCAGACGAAAACCCCGAATTGTGCAAACAAATGGAAATTAGCGGCTTGCCCGTGCTTCAATTGTACAAAAACAAAAAAATGACATGGTCGCACGATGGCTTTATTAGTAAAGTCGAGATCCTAAAACAGTTAAAAAAATGACGCCTGTTCTGCACTAGGCCAATCAAAACATTTCCTTAAAATAGGCAGCCCAATTGGTTGCCTTTTTTAGTGTAAAAACAATGTATAGCTAGTTATTTATCCTTTATAATTTGGGCGCCATTTCCTCGCCTTACTCATTTTCTTTTTGCTTATTTGGTATTCGTGAAAACGCTTCGCTTAGTTCCGGGGTTCGCTGCGCTCCGTCTCTTCAAAGCACGAGACCTGCCGCAAAGCCAGCAGCCTGTAGTCTCGGGGCATATTTATTTTTAATATGTTTATTTTTGATTTTAGATTTTTCTACAACGGCATCCATAGGGGCGGGTTTCTCTGCCCTATTTCTATGCGTTTGAGAAATGCGCCTCGCCTTTAGCGCCCTCTCTATCGGCTGAGCCGACACTAGGCAATAAGAGGGGAACTGTTAACGGAATTTCGTTGAGGGAGATTTTTCCTTTGGCTGCGCTCAGGTTAAATCTAGCAGAATAAAAAACCCAATTAAAACCAACTCTCAATCAAAACCGAAAGAAAAAAACCTAAATCCACAAGCTGTTCCCTTATCAAAATTCCTGTATAATAATCCCTGTTCACAAAAATTAGTGTGATTTATATAACTTTTTATCAGCACAATGCAACAACTGTGCAAATAAACAGCTGCACCTTTGCATCATAATAAATTGTTAATATAAATTAAAAAAAAATAAAGCCATGGAATTAAAAAACGAAATTGATGGAAATTGGAACGAAATTAAAGGCAAGCTAAAACAACAGTATGCTTTGTTAACCGAAAATGACCTAATGCTCGTAGAAGGTAAAAAAGACGAACTATTGGGCAGGCTTCAAATTAAATTAGGCAAAACACGCGAAGAGATTCAAAAAATTATTTCTGAATTATAACCAAATCAAACAAATTAAACAATCAAACAAATAAAAAAACAATCAAAATGAAAAAATCAATTAAAACAATGGCAATTGCCCTACTGGCAACAAGTTTCGCAATGTCAAGCTGTAACTCAACGGCAGAAAAAGTATCAGATGCTAAGGAAGAAGTGCAAGAAGCACAGCAAGATTTGAACGAAGCCAAGCAAGAATATGCAGAACAATACAGTCAATTTAAAATAGAAACGGATGCAAAAATTTCAGCAAACGAACAAATGATTGCTGATTTAAAAACTTACTCTAACGGTAAGAAGAAAGAAGCGAAAATCGAATATGACAATTCAATTATGGAAATGGAACAAAAAAACAATTCAATGAAAGCGAAAATTGAAAACTACAAAGAAGAAGGTAGCGAAAATTGGAACTCTTTTAAAGAAGAATTTAACCACGACATGAATGAAATTGGAGAGTCTCTTAAAACCTTGACTGAGAATAACACTAAATAAGATGAAGTACATTATTATAATACTAGCTTTTTTGGTAATTTCCACGACAGCAAAGGCCCAAAATAATTTAGACAACAGAGAGAAATTTCAGTTTGGGTTAAAAATTGGTGGCAGCTATTCAAATGTTTACGACAGCGAAGGCGAACAATTTAATGCAGACCCAAAAGCTGGGTTTACTGGTGGCGCATTTCTAATATTTCCGGTAGGAAAATACCTTGGCATTCAGCCCGAGGTAATGTTAACCCAAAAAGGTTTCAAAGGCAATGGAACCTTGCTAGGCAGTCCATATAGTTTTAAAAGAACCACTACCTTTTTGGAAGTGCCAATTCTTTTTGCCTTTAAACCTAGCGAGTTTTTAACACTGCTTTTTGGCCCTCAGTTTTCATATTTATTAAATCAAAAAGACAAATTTACGAGCCCAATTATAAATTATAACCAAGAAAGAGAATTTGAACGGGACAATATTCGTAAAAACATTTTGGGTATTGCTGCCGGAGTTGATATCAATCTGAAAAAAATTGTTGTTAGCGGCAGAATTGGATGGGATGCGCAAAACAATAAAGGCGATGGCACATCATCAACACCAAGATACAAAAATGTTTGTTCTCAGATAACACTTGGGTACAAAATATTTTAATCTAAAATAAAACCTAATAATGAACAATATTCTTTATATCGTAGCAGTGGTTCTCGTAATTATGTGGGGCGTTGGTTTCCTCGGCTATAATTTTGGCGGATTGATTCATCTTTTATTAGTGATAGCGCTAATCGCAATCATTCTTAGAGTTATACAAGGCAGAAGGCCGTTGTAAAAAAAATGAAAGAAGGTTCATTTTGAAAAAATGACCTAAAAACGATAAAGTTCTCATCAAACGGAAAAAAACTAAGACCCGTGAAAAACAGCAGCATCCCTAATTTACAAATAAGTAAGTTAGGGTTGTTTTGTTTTAGCATTAAACCATTTGCTTTAGAATTATCTTTCTGAAATTAGAGCAATAAAAAAAGCGTTTGGAAGAACGCTTTTTAATATTTTATAAAACAAAGATGGTTTTTATTTAAATGTAGAAGGCCAAGCTATTCTGAATTCTACACCAGTGTAATTTACAGCTGTGCTACCTTTAAAACCGTCACCAACTCCATTTTTTAATACTGAATACCAAATATTATTCACTCTTTCTAATTTGAAATCACCAGATTTAAGCGTAATTATTGTACGAGAGCTTGTTGCACCATATTTAATAGTTACAAGTACTTCCCCGGCATCAGTTGCAAAATCACTAATTGTATTAACACCTCTTTTAATTGATTCTGGATGTGATATAAAGATAAGACTATCTCCATTTAAAGTTGTTGGTTGATTACCAGCCCAAGATAAAGTTGAATCTCCAATTTGAGAATGATTCAAAGTTATTTTCCCATTTGCGGGATTTTTTATGATTACTTTCACATTATTCATTAAAATATATTGCTCTGTAGGTGCAGGCGGTGGCGAAGTTTTTGCGGGGGTTGGGTTGCCACCTTTGCAAGCCGAAAAACCGATAATAAGCGCTGGCACTAGTGCCAACGCAATTTTTTTAAATTTTAATTTATTCTAATAAGGCAACAAAAACAATCAATTTATTGAAAAAAAAAACAGTTTGTGAATTTAATTCCGAATTACGCATAGTGAATGCGTAATCGCATAAGTATTTGTAAAATCATCCAAATAAATTTGGCTGATGACAAATACTAAAACAGGATTAAACTCAACTAATGCTTTAATTCACTCACTTTGTTCGTTTCTAATGCATAATTTGGGTTAAATGGGATTTGTGTTTTTTGATGTATTATTTAGATATTAATGCATTTGATACAATAAAGTACTTTCTATAGCTTTTGTTAAAACTTTATCTACCTCGACCTCATTTGCAAAATGCCTCCAATTAGAAACTGCATTTTGCACTTGGTTAATAATTTC
>JBDNIM010000160.1:0-1953 GCA_041688295.1 Bacteroidia bacterium | reverse complement strand
GTTTTAGTGGTTTAAAAACATCTTGTCTTTATTTTTTGAAAAGAAACATAAAAGAAAACCCTCAATTTATCGAAGAAAACATAAATGACATTGCTGCTTCAATGAGGTTTACCATTGTAAAAACATTGTTGCAAACATTTGAAAGAGCAGTTATTCAATATAAAATAAAAGACATTGGCATTGCGGGAGGGGTTAGTGCAAACAAACTCCTGAGAAAAGAATTCGAAAATTTAGCTAAAAAACATGGAATTAACGCACATATACCAGCATTAGAATATTGCACAGATAACGCTGCGATGATTGCTATTGCAGGGCATTACAAATATTTAGCAAATGATTTCGCAAGTTTAAATGAGAAACCTTTCGCAAGGTAAAAAAACTAATAAAACCTAAAAAGGCAACGCCAAAACACAAGACATTTTTTCTTTAACAATTTTTTTATTAGAAGCGCTAACACCAATAATCTCGATTATATAAATCCCCATTTCGCATCTGGCATTATTAAAATTTGACCCATCCCATAAAATACGGCCTTCTGAAGCTAACAATTCATTATTTGCTAATTTTTTAACAAAGCGTCCATTGGCATCGTATATGTTTATTGAAATCGTTAAATCATTGTATGGCACGAGATAATTTATACTTAAAAAATCCTCAAATCCATCATTGTCTGGAGAAAAGGTTTTCGATTCTAATTGAAATAAAGTTGTATTTTTTTGTGTGATTTTTTGTTGTGAGTTTTTGTAACCTGGTGTCGCATAATTTTCAGAAACACTGGCGCTAAACCAATTATTCTTAGAATTTGAACTTCCCAAAAAATCTATTCTTTCTAAACTAACACCATCTTGATTACTCAAAATAGCCGAATGCCAATTTTATGAATATTGAATACTGTCTAACACTTGGTCTGCAAGGTTTAATAAAATCAAACTCCCAAAATCATCTGCCAATGAAGGCAATTTAGCAATTTGGATAATTAAAGATTGACTATTTATGCAATTATAAAAACTACATATATTAGCTGTATCCTCGCTTATCATAGCATATTGAAATGGTTCTAAAATCAATATATTGTTAGATATCTTTTGATAATTAATGGAGGTGCCGCTGTTATCTAAATTGGCCAAAAACAATTTTGACAAATCAAAAACATATTCTGAATTATTATAAAGTTCTATAAAATCTTTGCCTCCAACTCTAGGATTGAAAAGTATTTCGTTTACCACAATTTGATTTCTTTGAGCATTTGAAACCCATTGATAGTCAAATTTTAAATTAACAATATTCCCAGCGCAATCCTTTAAACCAAATATTCTGACTTGTTCTTTACGGTTTTTTAAACTGAAGAATCTCACTTGAAGTTTAATTTCTCCTATAAGAAAATTTACGATTAAAAATTTAAATAAAACAGGAGATCCATTGATTTCAAGTAAAAGATTTTGGATAGATTGAGAGTCTAATTTTTCATTGAATTTTAAAGTCCAAATAGAATCAAATTCTATATTAAGGTTTATTAATTCTGGCGCAAGTGTGTCGTTTGGCAATAATCTATTTACTGAATTGACAGTTCCAGGCGTTCCACCTATCTGCGATTTGCTGGCTATCCAATTTTCGGATATTAAACAAAGTTTGCTTGGGTCTATCATCTCTAAACTATATCCGCCTTTCTTTTTTGTGAGGTCTTGGTACCAATTATCTGTATAATTCACCTCATGAACCGTTTCTCCAAATTCATTTTCAATAACAATATGGTCTTCTGTGTTATTTAAGGATGGAATATTATATAAAACAAGGAAAGAATCGGGAGGCAATATGGTATTTGGCAAAAGCTTAAACCCCGTTAAATCTTTAATTTTGCAATTTTTTAAATCAATGAATTTGTTGGACACATTTTTTATTTCAACATATTCGCGGTTTGGCAATCCAAAAGGTGGGTCGGGGTCAATCATCATT
>JBDNIM010000017.1:0-6071 GCA_041688295.1 Bacteroidia bacterium | reverse complement strand
TGATGCCTTTTACAAACTCTATGCCTACAAAACAAAGTAGGATAAATTGAAGCAGAAAATGATAAATGCCAGTGGGATTAGGAATGCCAAGCCCCATCAACATCTTTTCTAGAAAAGGGTATCCCAAAAATAGCAAACAAATATAATTAAAAACAACCACACCGATTAAAACCAACTCTAACAAGTTATTTATTAGATATTGCTTTTTTTCTGACGATATGAAATACCGCACAGAAAAAGAAATAATAAAGACGAAATAAAAAAACTTCGCATTCAAATTTATGGCATCTAAATTGATTTGGGTATGATTGAAACCATATCTGTAAACCATTACGCCCAAAACCCCAAAAGAGGACAGAACCATAAAAAACCGAATAACTTTTAATATTGCATCCTGTTTTTCAAAAATAACCCGTTCTAAATTTTCTTTTAATCTCACAATAACAAAGGATTAGTATTCTGAATTTTTATAAATCAAATCAAACTCATTGTTCAATTTTTCAATATCAATGGGCATTACGCCCGTTTCTTCGCAAACCAATCCGCCTGCAAGATTAGATATTGCAGCTATAGTTTTTGGGGGTTCGCCCAAGGCCAAACAAAGAGAAGCAACACTGATGACGGTATCTCCGGCCCCACTTACATCAGAAATATTTCTTAAATGCGCAGGAATAAAATCGAAATTTTTATGGTCGCTGATCATAACACCATCTTCGCTAAGGGTAACCATAGTAAGTTCATTTTGCAAAAAAACATTCAGTTTCAAAACTTCTTTCTTTAGTTGTTCTTTGTCTTTTAAATTAGCATCTGTATTCAATCCTTCTTTGATTTCTTTTAAATTGGGCTTAAACAATGTAACGCCTTTATATCTTAAAAAATTCTTCTTTTTTGGGTCCACAGCAATAGGTTTGCCCAACTTTTTCGCCAAATTAATTAAGGTTTCAATATTATTTTCGGTTAAAACGCCCTTATTATAATCTTGTAAAATAACGACATCGCAATTTGGCAATACTTGCTCATATCTTTGTAAAAGCAAATTATTATCCATTTCGTTTAAATCATGTAAATCTTCTTTATCCAATCTTAGCAAATGATGATTGTTTCCCAAAACCCTAGTTTTAGTAGTGGTACTTCTGTCATGGCTTAAAATAATATTTTGGGTTTCCATACCCCTTTGTTTTAAAATATCTAAAAACACTAATCCATCTTTATCGTTTCCAATAACGGAACATAAAACGGGAATGGCATTTAGGGCAGCAATATTAAGCGCCACATTGGCTGCGCCTCCAAGTCTGTTTTCTAGGCTGCCAATATTCACAATTGGAACGGGCGCCTCGGGTGAAACCCTGTCCACCTTGCCTATAATGTATGCATCTAGCATCACATCGCCAACAATTAATACTTTTTTACCTGCAAAATCATTGATTATGTTTCTCATTTTTTTAAACTAATTTATCCAATCCGTCTTTAATTCGAGCCATTGCTTTCAATAAATTTTCTTCATTTGTGGCAAATGAAAGTCTTATACAATTGTCGTTTCCAAAGGCACTGCCAGCCACCACAACTACAAAATATTCATTGAGAAAATACATACACAAATCTTGAGATGTTTTTATATGGTAATTGCCAAAAGATTTTCCTTTGAAAAAACCAATGTCTGGAAACAAATAAAAAGCTGAAGTGGGTTTTATAATTTTAAGGCCATTGATGTTTTTTAAGGCATCATAACATAAATCTCTTCTTTTTTGAAAAGCACTCACCATATCAAAAGTTGGCTGCATGGTGCCAAGCAAGGATGCAATACTTGCTCTTTGTGCAATGGAATTGGTGCCGCTTGTAAACTGGCTTTGCAATTTTTCGCAAGCATAGGCAATGTCTTTTGGAGCGCCAATATATCCAATTCGCCATCCTGTCATAGAAAATGCTTTTGAAACCCCATTAACAGTAATAGTTCTGTTTCTCATTGTGCCATAATTGGCAATGCTGTAATGCTTATCTTGGTAATTAATATGTTCATATATTTCATCACTCAAAACATAAACATGCGGATTTCTCTCAAAAACTTCCACAAATGCTTTCAACTCATTTTCAGTGTAAGACATGCCGCTCGGATTGTTTGGACTGCTGAACATAAACAACTTTGTGTTCGGTGTTATGGCATCTTCAAGCTGCTGTGCAGATATTTTATAATTGGTTTCTATGCTGGAAGGGATAAAAACATTTACACCTTCAGCCATGTTTACCATTTCAGAATAACTTACCCAATATGGCTGTGGAATTACTACCTCTTCGCCAGGATTAACCAAAGCTAAAACAACATTCATAATAGAATGTTTGGCGCCTGTGCTTACTACAATTTCATTTACATCGTAATCTAGATTATTATCTCTTTTAAATTTTACTTTAATGGCCTCTCTTAATTCTATTATACCTGCAACAGGTGTATAAAATGTTTGATTATTATTAATTGCATCTATTCCTGCTTGTTTAATATGTTGGGGGGTAAAAAAATCGGGTTCGCCAAAACTCAAATTAACAACATCTTTGCCAGATGCGGCCAGTGCTCTTCCTAACTTTGCCATGGCAATGGTTTCCGATTCAGAAATGCGAGACAATCTCGCGGCTATCCTATTTGAATCTATTTGTTCACTCATTATTTTATTAAAATAATCTGCAAATTTAATTTAATAAGCTCGAATTACGAAATTATAAGTTATTTTTTTATTAAATTTAAAATTCCACAATAGCCATCGTATTAAAATTTTGTCAAATAATATTATCTTTGCAATAATAAATTTATATAAAAAATGAAAACACCATTTATTAAATTTTTAATCCTAATTGTCTTTAGGCTTATTTTTACGGAAACATCTGCACAAAATTCCGTAAATGTTTATGGAAATGTTAATAATACAAACAACACTAGTAATATTCAAGCTTGCGATTCAGGTTATTTAGCATTTGGGAACATTAATTTATTAAGTGTACAATACTTTGATTTTAAAGAAGGTGAAAAATTTTCCATGTCGTTTAAACAAAACTTGGGCAATGGCGAAAGCATTGTTTTAAATGTAAATGGAAAAACCGCTGCCTACGATTGGTTTAGAAACAATGTTGCATTTAAAACTAATGGCACTAATAGTTTGATCATCAATAACAACGGAAAATATTTTGCTAAACTCAGGGACTCTTCCTGTTTTTACAACTCAGACACTATTAATGTTAGAAAAATAGCAAAACCAAGCAAACCTGCTATTACCAAAAACGGTCAAAAACTAACAAGCAATGCTTTGGGCTTGAACACATGGTTTTACAAAAACCTGCCTATAGACTCCAATAAAACCGAAATTAATTTGATGGGCGATGGGGCATATTTCGTTAAATCTATCAACGGCTCAGGTTGTTTTTCAAACAGCGATGTCTTTAACTACAATGCTTCGTTTATAGATTTAATATCAATGGAAAACAAAGTGCGAGTGATCAATCAAAACACCATTTTGTACAGCGGAAACGAAGCTGTTTCTATATCTCTATTCAGCTTAGATGGCAAACTATTGAGCAAAAACATCATAGGCGAAAACACCTTAAAAGTGGCATTTCCGCAAGGCATTTATTTAGTCTGCGTTGAATACAATGCCCAAAAACATTACTTAAAAGCAATGTTAGGCAATTAAAAACGGATTTGCGCCTATGAATTTCAGAAAACCAATAGTCCTAAAAAGTAAAATACTCGATTTCAACAACCCAAAACCATGATTAAAAAAGGAATTTACAAACATTACAAAGGCAATTTATATAAGGTTTTGGGCACAGCCACCCATTCAGAATCGCTAGAAAACATGGTTATATACGAAAAACAATACGATGATTTTTCGGCATGGGTTCGCCCGATTGCAATGTTCGAAGAGTGGATAGAAATAGAAGGAAAAACAATTAAACGGTTCGAGTTTGTTGGCTAATTTGCAATTTACAATCTTGTAAACTTCTAGCTAAGTATTAAATTAGCGAAGGTTTGGGGAAGAAAGGTTATTAAAATTTAGTCAACACCTGAATACGCATTGTTTCACTCCTGCTCTTGGCTTGCAGTCTTGCCGACAAGGCATTTTTGATTTATAGATTTTTGGTATTCCGTTTGCACAGTGCATTCCCGTCCGTAATTCTGTATTGGCTGAGTCGATAAGTTTGTTCGAAAATTCAGAATCTCAACATTTTTTAGCTCTGTTGGCTCTATCAGTTCGTTTCGGCTTAACAGAAACCCCAGCTTCGTGCGGAATTGTACCGAGAACTAAAAACCCTTCTCTATACATTAGCAGGAATAAATTTAAACTCTATATCGGCTGAGCCACACTTCGCAACCGGCCGAGCCTAAAACTCGATGGAATGAATATCAACTTAAATAATCTGGACTGTGATTCTTGTGATTCGATTGATTACTATGAAAAAAACTAAAATTATTACAATCATAAAAATCAAACAATCCATTGTTCTAGCGATAGCAAAAAAACCTGCTTAAAGGCAGGTTTTTTTGTTAATATGGAATTAAATTTTAAAACACAATCCACCCTGAATCAAAGATTTTGCGGGGCCCACCTCTGCATATATTCCTAGCTTGGGGGTGAAATAGTATCTTACGCCCAAAGTTGTTTCAAAACCGAACGGAAAAATATTACGCAGACCTTGATTTCCAAAATCCGCATCAGGATCGGTGCTCGTCCATTTAGATTGGCCAAAGCCATAGCCCAAACCAAAGCCCCAATAAGCATCTAACTTTTCAGATTTTGAAAAATGGATATTCATTCTGGCATTAATTTTAGTGCTGCTCCATTTTAAATTATAATTATAATTATTGTTGTTGGAAACATCTGTGTAAGATATTCCTGCGCCAACATGATTGACACTTAAACCAAAGCCAATTCTATCCGAAACACCATATTCAACTTTTGCGTGTATGGGTCCTTAGCCTGTAACTTTAAAATTTTGCTCATCATTAAAAACATTAAAAATAGTTTTATTCAAATTAGGAGCTCCATAACCAACAGAAATAATGGTGTTGGAAATATTAAAAGTTTGCGTAAAAGTTGCTATCCCAATTATTAAAACAAATGATAATAGACTAACTTTGAGCTGATTAGTTTTTATTTTTTATAAAATTGTTGCTGCAAATATTACTTTTTCGTTTTAAAAACACTATTTTGACTTTAATAAATATATTAAAAATCCAACTTATTGCTTGATTGAACAAAGCCCAACGGCATCTTCAAACATGTTTTTAATCAATATTTTTACTCAAAATATTTGAATTTGAAAAACCTAGCTTTACATTTCCTATGGCGTTTTAGGCAACAGAAAGGCAAGCAACTATTTTCTGCAAATTAACAAAAAAAGCTGCACCCATTCAATAAAAAGATGCGGCTTTTTTATAGTTTTTATATGTGTTTAATATCAAATACTAGCAATCACAATTAATCCCAATAGCAATCCTAAACCAAGCAAAACGCCCCTTACAGCGCCCCTTCCAGACTTCCCACTTTTGCCTTCAGTGCTGTGTCTTTTCTTTCCTTTTTCTATAATTGTTGCTTTATTTAAACTGGCGGCAACTTTGTCATAAACTTTAAATGCTGTTGTGTCTGAATCTTGCAAATCTCTGAATTTTTTGTAATGACCCGCAAAACCAGAAACCTTAACCGAAATATAAGAACCGGATTCCTCAATTTCATACATTGGACGGACTACAATGTCGCAATTGCCTTTTTTCATTGCATCATTTAATGCCAAATTCATGCAAGCTTCTCTTGGATTTGGATAATAATCTTTTTTTCTAACCTCGGCCGAACCTTCCACTTTTCTGCTTTCAATAGATATTTCTGCTATTTGAGGTTTAGTAACAATGTCAGTCTTAATAACATCTATTGTATCTGAAGAAACGCTTTTCTTTTTAACACCGCATGCACCTAAAAAAAGAAGAAACACTAAGCCAATAATTAAAAAGCCGTTTTTTGAATTTTTGTAATAATTTATCATGCAGCAAATCAAATTAAAAAAAAAGGCATGCCAATACCAAGATTTAGGTA
>JBDNIM010000016.1:0-1852 GCA_041688295.1 Bacteroidia bacterium | reverse complement strand
TTTTGATTTAATATTTTTAAACCCAAATTGTTTTAAAAAACTGATAAATGGATTCAGACCAATTGTTTTCAGCATTTCTACAGCCGGAATGTTTAAAGAATTGATGAGTGCATTTTGCAAGGAAACGGTGCCTTTATAGGTTTTATCATAATTTACGGGCGTGTAATTGCCAATATTAATAGGCACATCTAATAAAATAGTATTGGGCGTGCAAATACCGGTTTCAAAACTTTGGGCATACAACAGCGGTTTTAATGCGCTGCCAGGCGAACGAAAAGCCACCACTCCATCCACCTGTCCTGCATGTTTGTCATCGTCATAATCATTGCTACCACAATAAACAATAACTTTTCCTGTTTGATTATTTAAAACAAAAACACTTGCATTGTTGATGTTCCTTTCCTTTAATTTTTCAACATATTTCTTTAGCTTTTCTTGAATCGCCATTTGAAAATACGAATTAATAGAACTTTGAATGTTACACTCATTTTTGTGTGTGTTTTTTAACCGTAAACAAAACTGAGGTGCAATTTTTGGCAAAGCAAACTTTTGAATATCCAATGGTTCATTCAATGCCGTGAGGATTAAATTTTCATTAAACACTTTGTCTTTTTCAAATATTCGGAGCCATTTTTCTTTAGCCAAAACAATGCTGCTATACTTGTTTTTGATATTCAAAGAAGTAGGTTTATTGGGAATAACAGACAATATAACACATTCGGAAAGGCTTAGGGCAGAGGCCTGTTTGTTGAAATAAATTAAAGAGGCACTGTTTACGCCTTCAATATTTCCGCCATAAGGCAAATGATTAAGATACAGTTCCAAAATTTCATTTTTAGAGTATTTTATTTCAAGCTGAATGGCTCTAAAAACTTCAATTAACTTATTAAAAACATTTCTTTTTTTGGGCTGAAAAAGTCGGGCCACTTGCATAGAAATTGTAGAAGCACCAGATAGCCTTTTGCTAGAAACTGTATTGACAAAAAAGGCTTTGAAAACAGCCACTGGATTGACCCCAAAATGCGAATAAAAATACTTATCTTCTTTGGTAACAATGGTTTTTACAAACAGTGGCGATACATTATTTAAAGGAATAAAAATGCGCCATTTATCTGTATTATTTAAAAAAGTTTGCATCAATCTTCCATCGCTCGAATAGACAGATTGGGAATAATCCGTGCTGACTTTCAAAGGAAAGATTAGATTTAAAAAAACGAAACCAATTATAACAATCACATTTAGCCTCAAAAGGAAAACGGTCAAAATTCGTAACTTTTTTTTCATTTAAAAATTCAAAATTAATGTAAAAAATTTGTTTAATAAACATATAAATTTGTAGGATGAAAAATTTAGTTATTAAAGGTGCTTTAATTATAAATGAAAATAAAATTGAAGCAAAAGACATTTTAATTGAAAAAGAAAGCCATATTATGAGTAAAGAATCTTTATTATACAAATGTGTGTGTAGCCCTTTTGAGCGCAAAAAATTTAATTATAAAATAGACAAAACCTTTTTTAATGGTCAAATTGCTTGCGAAAATAATATTGCCAACCGAATTAATGGTCAACGCATTTCTTTCAACTATTAATTAAATGAGGCCTCTAATATTAATTATCTTTGCTTTGCTTTTTTCTGTTAAAGGATATTCTCAATTTGAAAAAGAACATTCTGTTGCGTTAGGATTTGGGGTTCCCAATATACCCAGAATATTTTTCGACCAATTTGAGTTTAACAACAATTACTCTGTTGTTGGCTCGGGGCCTTTTCATTTCAAATACCAAAACAAAGTTTCAAAAAGGTTCAGTTATGGGTTAAACATCAACCGATCTTCATTTCAAATTAGTTATGTTG
>JBDNIM010000159.1:0-3061 GCA_041688295.1 Bacteroidia bacterium | reverse complement strand
TTTTTTAAATATTTTTTAGAAAAAACAAAATTATCTTTAAGTGTAGATAATCAAGTTAAAATTAAATTAAACGGTTTTTTTTTAAAGTTTTTTTCTAAAGGGAAATATTTAATTCTTGAAAAGAAACCTATATCAGATTATATAAATTATATACTAATTAAAAAAAGTGAAAAAATAAAACTTAGTTTACCTAAAGAAAGCAGTAAAAAATTAAATTTATACTACGATACTAATAATTTGGAATTAGGGTTTGCAGTTTTTGATAATGCGCTGGTTTCACCAGATTCAAATTTAGTTTATTATAAAAACAATTGTTATTATCCTAAATTGGTTTTAGAGTCTAATAATGATGAAATATTATTTGAAAGTGATACAATAATTAAAGATACACCCAATTTTATTTTTCTTGATAATACTAAAAAAGGAGTTTTTATAGAAAAAGCAATATCTTTTTGCGGAAATTGGCCAACAAATTGGTATCATTTAATGATTGAAATAATGTCAAAAATTGCACTTTTAGAAAAATTGCCAATTGAGTTTATGAATTATCCAATCTTAATTTCAGAGGAAGCATATAATAAACCTAATCAAAATGATTTAATAAATTCTTTATTAAATGGAAAGGATATCATTCCTATTTCATCTTCATATCTAACAAGTGTTAAAAATCTAATATATATTGATAGTCCTGTAATGACACCTCCAAATTACAGAAACAACAATATTAATAGGTTTGAAAAAAAATTAGATTATAATATTAATCTATATTATTACGGAAATTACAGGAATTTCTTATTAAGTAAGATTATTAATAAAACCTCTGATTTAAAAAATGTTTTTTTAGCACGCAAACAAGAAAAACGCATATACAATCAGGATGAATTTTTTGGGTGTATAGAACCTTATGGTTTTAAAAAAATTTATATTGAAAATTATTCTTTCTTTGAACAAGCAAATATTTTTAAAAACGCAGATTTTATAATTGGACCTACTGGTGCTGCTTGGGCGAATTTAATATTTTCTAAACCACATCAAAAAGGTATTATTTTAATGCCAAATTTCGCAAAAGAATCAACGGTTTATTCAAATTTAAGTTATTTATCAAATGTTGATTTATATCATTGTTTTTATGATTGTTTGTCCAAAAATTGGATTGAATATATGAATTCAGACGAAGCCATTAAAATTGATGTTTCAGATTTTTTAGAGAATTATATTCAAATTGTTAAACCCTAAATATTAAACATGAAAGTTTCTATTATAATGCCAGTTTATAATGCTGATAAGTTTGTTTATGAGGCTATAGATAGTATTCTTAAACAAACCCATACAAATTTTGAGCTATTGGTATTTAATGATGGATCAACCGATAAGTCTTTAGAAATCATTCAATCCTTTAAAGATGATAGGATTCGACTTTTCAATTATGAGCAAAATATAGGGTATGTTCAGCATTTAAACATGGGCATATTCGAAGCTAAAAGTGAATTGATTGCAAGAATGGATGCCGATGATATTTCTTTGCCAAACAGACTAGAGGAGCAAGTAAAATACATGACTGAAAACCCTGAAGTGGGTTTGTGCGGCACAATGTGCAGTATCATTGGAAAAGAAGACGAAATTATAGATCATCCATTGACCCATCATGAAATAGTAAGTGAACTCTTTTGGAAAAACTCGTTTATTCATTCAACTGTTATGATGAGAAAATCCACTTTAGAGAAATATAACTTAAACTATGATATATCATTCAGGCCAAGCGAAGATTATCTTTTGTTTACAAAAATGGCTATGGTGTCAAAAGTAGTTAATATAGATAAAGTTTTGGTTTCTTATAGGTTTCATGAAAATCAAGTAACAATAACCGAAAATAGGGATTCCCTTCGAAATGCTCAAAGAGTCAGGTATTATCTTATCACCAATTTTTTGGGCGTTGATATGAGTGAAAATGACAAAATGATTTTAACGCATGTTATGAATGGGTTCAATCCTAATATCAATCCATTAGAGTTAATAGAATTCTTAGATAGAATAACGACTACTAAAGTTGAAATTGATGGCGAACTAAAAGCCTTAATTATCAATAGGTTTAACCTTGTGAAAATAAGGGAGATTAAAAGGATTTATCTTTGGGAATTCAAAAAAAATAATAATAAAACAAAATGCCTGAAATTAATTTTTACAAAAGAAATAGGCTGTTATTTAAGTGTCCGACAAAAACTATCCATTATTAAAAACTTTTTATATGAAAATTAACTCTACTCTATCATTAGCAATTATAATTCTTTTGATATTCTTCATCCATCCCTTTGTAACTTGGTTTGTTGCAGATGATTATATCTACATGAAAGAGGTTCAAGCGGAAGGTGTTTTTAAAAGAATGTGGCAAGATTATTTGAATTGGGATGGGCGCTGTATTGGCCTTACCTATCCATTTTCAAGATTTGGTTTATGGTTGGGTAGATATTGGTTTGGCCCATTATTAGGTTCGGTTTTAATGATGTTAAGTAGTTTTATCATTATTAAATCTTCCAATTTATACCATACCACAATTGGGTTGCTGAAAAATACAACTTTGGTCGTAGCTTTGTTGTGGTTGGCTTCTTTCAATTTTTCATCTCAAACACTCTATTGGACCACAGGCATTAGTTATCAAGTAGATGTTATTTTATTGCTATTGTCCTACTATTTAATTCAAAAGTTTGACAATTCAATATGGCAATATATCATTTCAGTTCCCTTGTTTTTTTATGCAGGCACCGTTTCTCCTGGCGCAGTTTTGGCTCTTTTTAGTGTTGTTTTAATAGATTTTTTGAGTAAGAAGTTTAATAATAAAGCGTTAAATATAAAGCCTTATATATTATTTTTTATTTGTAGTGTCATCGGTTTGTTAGTTGTTGTTTTGTCGCCAGGAAATGCTAGTAGACTAACAGGTTTAGATGCCGCTAACTTAACCCATATTTGGACAGTCTATTTTAATGTAAAGAGAATATTTTCACAACTGTTCGAATACAATACCGCAATTATTTGGATGTTAATTACTGTAGGATTAATTGTTTCA
>JBDNIM010000158.1:0-5504 GCA_041688295.1 Bacteroidia bacterium | reverse complement strand
TTACAAGTTGTGCAAGCCCAAAGCTCTTCCTTACTCACTTTTTCCAACAAGCTCTTTCCATCATGAAAATCAGCTCCTTTTTCGTCTTTGGCATTGCCCAACTCCACCATTCTGTCTCTTGTATCCATCATAATTTTGCGGGGCGAAAGCAATTTTCCTGTAATATGTGCAGGACAAGCACTTGTGCATCTTCCACATTCTGTGCAAGAATAGGCCTCCATTAGGTTTTTCCAACTTAGGTCGGTTACATCTTTTGCTCCAAAACCCTCGGGCGAAACATAATTTTCGGGCAAAGGAAAATTGGGGTCTAGCATTAGTTGCACCTCGGTGGTAACACTTTCCATGTTGTCAATTGTCCCCACAGCCTCAAGCTTACTATAATAGGTGTTGGGAAAGGCGAGAAAAATATGCAAGTGTTTGCTAAATGGAATATAATTTACAAATAAAAGAATGCCTATCCAATGCAACCACCAAGCGGCTTTCATAAAAATAAGCAGGTTTTGCTCACCCATTCCATTAAAAAGTGTTGCTATTAAACCACTAATTGGCAAACTTGCCGAGTTTTGCAAATGAGAATCTGTTGCATTCATTATTAATAGAGCACTCATTAACACTATTTCTATAACAAGAATATAATTTGCATCCATAAAAGGCCATCCTTTCATCTCAATGCCTTCAAATCTTTTTATCTTTTGAATATTCCTTCTGTATAAAAATGCAACACAGGCCACAATTACTAAAAGGCCTAGTATCTCGAAAAAACCAATCATCACAGGATAAAATCCGCCTAAAATGGGTTGAAATATTCTGTGGGTAGAAAACAATCCGTCAATCATAATTTCTAAAACCTCGAGGTTAATAAGTACAAATCCTACATAAATCATTGAGTGAAAGATAAAAGCTATGGGCTTTTTGGTCATTTTTGCTTGTCCAAAAGCAACTTTTATCATCGTTTTAAGTCTTAATTTTGGTTGGTCGCTCAGATTTTGGGGTTTTCCGAAGGCAATATTGCGTTTAATCTTCTTAACGCTCCTCACTAGAAAATAGGCTGCTATGGCGGTTGTAATAATAAAAACGATGGCACTAATCATAATTGAATAAATAAAGTTCAATATTAAAACAAAAAAACAAAAAATAGTTTGTTTAATATAAAAAAAAAATTATTTTTGCACTCCCATTAAGAAAATGGTACCTTAGCTCAGTTGGTAGAGCAAAGGACTGAAAATCCTTGTGTCCCTGGTTCGATTCCTGGAGGTACCACAATAAACACATTCACGATGTGTCAACCCCTTTAAAACAAGGGGTTTTTTGTTGCTATTCTTTCACTTTTTAAATGCGGTTTCATAGATGCTTATCCATTCTTGAGCGCTTATTTTTCTCATTAACTCTCCAATTAGTTCATAAGGAATGTCATCTAGGTTCTTAAAACGAATGCAGCTTTTGCTAATATCTAATTTTTGCTTGCAATGTTTTGGATATTCAGAAACTAACCATTCTAACAATTGGGGATTGGAATAAATGCCCATGTGATAAAAGTTTATTGTATTTTTTTGTGAAGCAATTGAAGCAAACGGCAAAGGCTCAATTGAGTTGCAATGATAACCTAAAGGATAAACACTGTGCGGAATAATATAACACAATCTGCCGTAACTAATGCCAGGCTCAAACCCTTTTGGTAAGTTTTTCACAATCTCAATGTGCAATCTGTTAAAAGAGTCTATTCTTTCTTTCGGCAGAAAACTGAAGATTTCATCAATTGTTTTTGCTTTTTGAGTCATTTGATAGTCTTTTTTATGTTCTTTGCAGCAAATATAATATTTCCTTGTAAAAAAACAAAACCCTGTTGGACAAAAAGAAGAGAAACAATCTTGATAAATACTGAACATTTACTCAGCGTTTAGTTTAATGTTAAGTCAACGCAAAACTAATCTTTGTAGCAAAAAACTTGGAGATTAATGGCCATTTTATTTATTGAATAGCTTTATTTTTTTTGAAATTAAGTTGTAGTTTTTTACCTCTTAATTAATATCAGGTTTTTTCTAAAAAAGTGGGATTAATGCAAGGATTTTCCAAATATTTGCAACTCCTATTTTAAAAAATAGTTAATCTTTGCAATGTCGCAGTAAATCAGTAACTTTCCAACATAATTCACCATGAAAACAATCATTATTATCACCAGTATTTTAGTTCTATTATTAATCATCTCACAAATATATTTAGCCATGGCATCAACAGAAACGCAAGCTTTTACGGTCATCAAAAAAGAAAAAGATTTTGAAATTAGACTCTACCCGCCAGCAACCATGGCAACTGTTTCGATGAAAGTAAAAAACTATAAAGAAATGTCATCATCTGGCTTCAGAAAATTAGCATCCTTTATTTTTGGAGGTAATCAAGAAAAGAAAAACATTGCCATGACAACTCCAGTGCACTTGGACATAAACGACACAAGCTCTTCTATGAGTTTTGTTATGCCATCCATTTACAATGTTAGCAATTTGCCTATTCCAAACAACTCTGACATCACTTTTAAAACAACCAATGATGAACATGTGGCCGCTATTCAGTTTGGCGGCTATGCTGATGATAAGGAAATTAAAGCAAACGCCCTTAAACTTAAAAATTTATTAAAGGATAATGGGATAGCGTATTTTGGCAATTTTAGATTTTTAGGCTACAATGCGCCCTTTCAATTTTTGGGCAGAAAAAACGAAATAATAGTGAGTGTGTTATGGGAATAGACATTCTTCACATTTATTTTTAACAACAGATTGACAGGATGGCGATTCATTTAGTTTATTGATGGTGTCCTTTTTAAATTTAAATACAAAAAGATTATGTAAGAATTGTTACTCAAAATAAGGTGTAATGGTAAACTCAAAATTAGACCAGTTGTAAAGTGTAAACATAAATAATGTTAACTAATAAAATTGCGAGCTTTTTTTTAGACATTCAATCAAAACATTTGTTTTGCTTATTTGCCAGGCGATGACTCAACCTTGAAGGAAATAGAATCGCCAACAGAGATCATCAATATCTTCCCTGTTCCTTTTGATGAGGTATTGCGAGTTGAGATTGAAAACAAAAATCCTGCAGCAAGAATGTTTACCATTGTCATGAATGAATTGTCGGGCAATCAGGTATTCAGAGGTCATCTTTTTGTAAATGGCAACTCTGTAGAGCAACTATCAGAGAACATGAGCAGCATTAATGCTGGATTTAATGTTCTTTTCATTTATGAAGACGACCAACTAATTGAGTTAATACTGATAAATAAATAAAAAATAATTTGGAGCGTTGACAATTTAAAATTAAATTACCAACACTTTTTATAATCATATTATGAAACTATAAATTACACTTATATTTGTTTTACTTTTTAAATGCGCCCTAGCGCAGCCTTTTTTTGTGCAAAGTTTTGAGCCTATGAATCCAAAAGCTAAAAGTCAATTTTTCCAACATAAATTGATGTCTGACTCTAAAAGTGTTGCTTTTCTTGGCTATCAGGTTTATAATTTTGATAGCCAAAGCTTCGACAGTTTTACATACATGTTAGCCCGTTTCAATAAAAATAGAGATTTAATGTTTTACAAAAAATTCTCAAAAAAAATTTTGATTTTATTCCCTTAGTTTTTGATATTTTGGACAATAAAATTTATTTGGGATGTGGTATACTGAATATTGTTAATGATAATATTGAATCTTTTATACTTAAAATGGATGCTTGTTTAAATGTTTTAGACTTTAAGAATTTTAAAAACAAGAATAATCAAATGAGCGTTTCAATTCTTTGTTTAAATACAGTATACGATAGAATTATGTTTAATGCTATTTACACCATTTTGTCAGATACTTTTTTGACCGTAACCACTTTTAACTATGACAAAGACCTAAACCTAAAATGGCATCTATCTCATTATGAAGATATTACTAGTTTTGTAGAAATAAACAATAAAATATTTGAATGGGGGGGATGTAACTATCCGGACTCAGACCAAATATTTTTACATAACCTGAAACAGCATCTTGTTGTTTATGACACAGCTGGTAAATTTATTTCGCAAACCATTAGGGATAAATACACGAATAGTTTGGCCTCAATTGGGGAGAAAATTATAAAAGCAAATAATAATAATTTCCTTACGGGACAGTATGCAGATAGATTAAATGGTCAATTAATAAACACATTGGCAAAGATTAACCCTTCAGGCAAAATTGTTAAAGAAACAATTTTAAGCAATAAAAGCAATTTAGAATACACTTCAGATATGTGTCGCATCAATGATAACCGTTTTTTGTTTTAGGCGTCAATTCCAATGATTTTTATCACGATTCTACAGTGTTTTATATTGTGGATTCTAACCTAAATATTGTTCGCAAAAAGACAATGTTTGCCACCGATTATTCCTCAACCATGCATAATTGTAACCCCCTTTCGGGCAATAGAATAATGGTGAGCGGAGACACTAGAAAAATAGCCAATACAACCAGGAAAGCAACAATTCTTGCGGTGGACACTAATTTTAATATTGTTAAAAAACCAAGTATTGCTGGTTTCACAGATTCATTGTGTGCCAATGGTTTTACGGGTGCCTTGCAATCAATAAACCCAGATACTATTTATTTGGATGATTTGATCCTTAGAAAAACCCTGTATTTAATATCAACAAACAAGAGATGAAAGAAAACACGGTCAATGTGTTTCCTAATCCAAACAACGGCAAATTCAACATTCAATTTAATGCACCCATCATTGGCAGCACTTCATTTTATGACATTAATGGAAAAAATTAATGAATCAAACCATTGATAATTCTGATTTTGTTTTTATAGAACTAGAGGAAAACATTTAAGGGATGGTTTTTATAGAAATTTTAGACAACAATCAAAAGTTGATTTATAAAACCATTATTGTAAATTAAGGGTTTATTTTCCGTCTTAAAAAAAATCTCAACCTTGAATTAATATATTTTTATAATAGAAAAAAGCTACAATTAATTTTACATTTATTTTAAAATGTGAATTTTGCCTTAATGAATTTCTCAATTTTCATTCCTTCGCCTCTGTTTTCAGAAACTTCAAAAACAGCTTTTAACTCCCAGTCTTTTGTTTGTCCTGTATATTTATCCGAAGGATTATTGTTATGTTGAATTAACCTAATCCATGGATCTTGAGAGTGTCCAACATAGTATTTGTCAATTATGCATGAATATAAGATGTAAATATAAAACATTTAAATTTTAGTATAAAAAAATCCACTCGGACTATGAGTGGATTTTATGCTCCCCAACCTTCCCGAATTAGTCGGGATGAACCAGAGGAGCTAGTGATTAATCCCGCACATGCGGGACTCTAACCAGATTAGCTATTGCGCCACTTAAAATGGCGTTTTCATCAATTAATACCTCAATAAACTTCCTTGACTTTTGTTTTTTAATGAATTTCTCAATTTTCATTCCTTCGCCTCTGTTTTCAGAAACTTCAAAAATAGCTTTTAACTCCCA
>JBDNIM010000015.1:0-23559 GCA_041688295.1 Bacteroidia bacterium | reverse complement strand
CACAAAAAATAAATGATTCAACACAAAAAATAAATGATTCAACACAAAAAATAAATGATTCAACACAAAAAATAAATGACTCAACACAAAAAATAAATGATTCAACACAAAAAATAAATGATTCAACAAAGAAAATAAATGATTCAACACAGAAAATAAATGATTCAACACAAAAAATAGATGATTCAACTCAAAAAACAAATATTTTTTGTGTCAGATGGTGTGTTTTTTAAGTCGAACAGCGTATTTATCGTATCGAAAGGTGTATTTATTGTGTCGAGCAGCGTATTTATCGTATCGGAAGGTGTATTTATTGTGTCGGAAGGTATATTTTTTAAGTCGGACGGTGTATTTTTTGTATCGAACGGAGTATTTTTTGTGTCGGACGGGGTATTTTTTGTATCGGAAGGTGTATTTTTTGTGTTTTACAAGGTTTTGGGCTTGTTTTACAATGGTTTGAGGAGGGGAAACTTTGATTTAAGCAATAAAAACGATATTTGCACCCATATTAAACCAATGAGACCACAAAGAACAAGAGCAAGAAGGACAGAAAGAAAGCTGCGCTTTCTTTTTAGTGCCCTTATTTCAGTGATGTTTACTCCCAACCACACTAATACTTTTAAGTGGTGGCAGATATTTATATTTTTGGGGGTGTTGGCTTTGGTGTTTTTTATATTGGACATAGGCTTATAAAGATTAATCATTCATTATTTAGCATATAATATAATATAATATATTTGCTCACATTAAAAAACTAAGTTTTACATAGGTTTTAGGCATTTTTGTACACAAATAGGGTACAATTAACAACTTTTCAAGCCTATTTAAATCTAATAAAATAATTAAGAAGATGACAGAAATAAAATTCACACAGTCAATTGAACCCAATATTGCTGATTTAGCAAATGGATGGCTTAAATCTTATAAGCTACCCTATAAATTAGAACAAGAGTCTGTAAATACTGAAATAGACAAAGCCCTTTCAGACTACTACTCAAAAAATGGTGGAGTAGGAGGTAATCGTGTTGATGCGAAAATACTTTTACGGGATAAACATTTAAATTATTTTCCAATATTAATAGAATACAAAGGCTATAAGGGCAAATTAGAAAAACTAGCTAACGGACAAATAGAAAACAAAACTGCTAAGAATGAACCTCATTTGAAAAATATTAATGCTTATGCTGTAAATGGGGCGGTGCATTATGCAAATGCTATTTTGCACCATACGGGCTATACAGATATTATTTCAATAGGCATGACAGGATATAAAGATGAAAGAGGGAAAATTCATCATCAAATTGGGGTTTACTATGTTTCTAAAAAAAATTTTGGTATTGGACAAAAAGTAGGGGAATATTCAGACTTTTCTTTTCTAGCACCTAATAACTTTGATACATTTATAGAGAAGATAAAAGCTTTACAGTTGACACAAGATGAATTAGAAAAACTGAAAGAACAAAGAGAAAGAGAAATAGATGTTAGTTTAAGAAAACTAAATTTTGATATATATGAGAATGAAAAAGGTTTAGGAGAAAATGACAGAGTTTATCTTGTTGCTGCCTCTATAATTGCAACGCTTGGAATACCGGGCAAGGTTAAGTCTCTTGATAAATCTGAATTGAAATCATCAATAGAAATTGGTAATAAGGATGGCGATATTGTTGTTAGAAAAATAAAAGCTTTTTTAGATGCAAAAGAAATACCTAGCGAGAAGAAAGATTTAATATTAAGAACTTTACAAAATACCCTAACAACCGAAAACATAAACAAAGTACATAATGGAGAAAGCCAACTTAAAAGGGTATTTACTAAAATTGTCGATGATTTAGGTATCTACTATAAGATTGGGTTAACTACAGATTTTACAGGAAAACTTTTTAATGAAATGTATGGTTGGCTTGGGTTTACCCAAGACAAGTTAAATGATGTTGTGCTTACACCTTCTTATGTTGGAAATTTGCTAGTGAAACTAGCAAGGGTCAATAAAGATTCTTATGTTTGGGATTTTGCAACAGGCAGCGCAGGGCTTTTGGTGGCTGCCATGAATGAAATGCTAAACGATGCAAAATTAAATATGACATCGCCAGAAGAATTAGCACAAAAAGAGATAAAAATAAAAGCCGAACAATTACTTGGGTTAGAAGTGCTTTCAAGTGTATATATGTTAGCAATTTTGAACATGATATTAATGGGAGATGGCAGTTCTAACATTTTAAATAAAGATTCGTTGGTAGATTTTGACGGAAACTATGGATTTGGACAAACGGACAGTAAATTTCCTGCTGATGCATTTGTCCTCAATCCGCCTTATTCTGCCCCGGGTAATGGAATGAACTTTGTAACCAGAGCACTTAATATGATGAATAAAGGCTATGCAGCAATTATAATTCAAAACTCCGCAGGTAGTGGTAAAGCAACAGAGTACACCAAAAGAATATTAGAAAAGCATACTCTATTAGCAAGTATAAAAATGCCAATAGATATTTTTATTGGCAAATCTAGTGTACAAACTAATATCTATGTATTTAAAGTGAACGAAAAGCATCATGTCAATGATATGGTTAAGTTCATCGACTTTTCTAACGATGGATATTCAAGAACCAACCGTAAAAAATCGACCAATAATCTAAAAGATACTAACAGTGCGAAAGAGAGATATGAAGAATTGGTTAATCTAGTTCGTTTTGGAAGTAGTAATCTTAGTATTTTTACAGATAAAGAATACTATGAAGCCACTATTAACCCCAACCATGGTGCAGATTGGAATAAAACAGCACCAATAGATAACAAGCCAAAGCTGCAAGATTTCAAAAAAACAATATCTGATTACTTGGCTTGGGAGGTTTCCACTATCCTAAAACAAACAAACCAAGTCGATAGCTTGGGAAAGTAGATTCCCTGCTTAACGAAAAATTAGAAAAGGTTAAGTGGGGTGTGTTTAAAATTGGTGAGTTATTCGAAAAAGTAATAGTAAAAACCCTAAAATACAAGACATCGGATTTGCCCAGTAGTGCAACAAATAATCATATTTTACCTGCATTAACAGCAGGTATTCAAAATCAAGGGTTGAATAATTATGTGCCTATATTTAATGCAACTATATTAAAAAATGTCATATCAATATCTGCAAATGGGGCTAATACAGGTGCAACGTTTTATCAAAACAAAGATTTTACAGTACTACAAGATTCATATGCTATTAAATGGAAATATTCAAACCATAATTTAACAGATAAGCAATATCTCTACTTAACAAGTTCAATCTCAAAAGCTATATATGAACATTATGAGTGGACTAATAAAGCAGGCTGGGAAAAAATTAAATCTGACGAGATCCTACTTCCTATTAAAAATGGTAAAATAGATTATGCATTTATGGAAATTTTGATAGCTGAATTGGAAGTAGAATGCATAGCGCAAATTGAAACTTATTTATTAGCAAGTAATTTAAAAGTTTATAACCTAACAGTTGTAGAAGAAAAGGCTTTAGCTGATTTTGAGAATATAAAATGGGCAAGCTTTAATATTTCAAAATTATTTGGTAGTTCTACCCGCGGTCAACGATTGAAAAGTGCAGACCGATTTTCTGGAACTTTACCCTTTGTAACAGCTGGTGAAACGGATGAAGGTATTTCTGCTTATATTAGTAATGATGTTAAAGTGTTTTCAGAAAACACTACAACAATAGATATGTTTGGCTCTGCCAAATATAGAAACTACAAATATGGCGGAGACGACCATATTGCAGTTGTTCATACTCAGAACCTAACAAAATTTGCTTCAATTTTTGTAACAAGTGCAATTCACAAAGCATCATTTACAGGGCAATTTAATTATGGAAGAAATTTTTATGCAAAAGATGCCGATGTATTAAACATTTCTTTGCCATCTAAAAATAATAAGCCTAACTATGAATTAATGGAAACCCTAATCTCTGCTATTCATAAATTGGTAATTAAAGATGTTGTTTTGTATGTAGATAAAAAACTAGTCAAATGAAACAATAGAAAAAGAAGATTTATTTAACAACAAGGCGAAAAACCTAAGTTTAGAAACACTTACAAAACTTTGCATCTCCTTTGATTGCACGCCCAATGATTTGTTCAACTTTAAAGCTGCTCCCAATACTGTGTCTGCTACTTCGGTTGTTCATAGGCTGACAAAGCAATTGCAGGTTGAAAGCCCGATAGATTATGTTAAGGTGTTGAAACCCGAAGAAATTACAGTGGCTTATGATTTCTTAAAAAAGTTGGTTGAAAATAGAAATAGGCAACTATAAAAACCAAGAATTCACAATAAATAGGGTTTTATCAAAACCGCAAAACACTCAAAACAAACTGCAAACCCACAGCGCTCCACTTCTATTCAAAGAAATAATTCTTAATTTTTAATTCTTAATTGACAATTTTCAGCCTATCAAAAAAGGGTTTCATCGTTTAAAACATAATTTTTTCAGCTAAAGGTTATATTTTTCATTTTAAATATTTAATTTTGGCAACCTTTTTAAACAGATATATCCCGTAACATGAAAAAACTAGTTTTATTAACGCCCTTGTTTTTTGTTCTTTGCTTGAATGCCCAAATCAGATATTCAACCTATGGAAAAGCAACGCATGACGACTACACATACACCCGCATTGCTGGCGACCCAACAAACTCTCGTTGGTATGTTTTGCCCAATGGACTAACCGTTATTCTTTCGCCAAACAAAGACAAACCCCGTGTGCAAACCCTGGTAGCGGTGAAAGCAGGTAGCAAAAACGACCCGGCAGACAACACCGGCTTGGCGCATTATTTAGAGCACATGCTTTTTAAAGGCACCGATAAATATGGCACATTAGATTACGAAAAAGAAAAAATTTATTTAACCCAAATAGACAATCTTTATGAGCAATATAACAAAACAAAAGACGAAAACCAACGCAAAATTATTTACAGAAAAATTGACAGTGTCAGCACCCTTGCATCCAATTTTAGCATAGCCAACGAGTTCGATAAAATATGCCAAGGCATTGGCGCCCAAGGCACAAATGCTTTTACGAGTGTAGAACAAACGGTTTATGTCAACGATATTCCTTCAAATAGATTGCATCAGTGGATTGAACTAGAATCTGAAAGATACAGAAACCCTGTTCTTCGACTGTTTCATACGGAGTTGGAAGCTGTTTACGAAGAAAAAAACATTTCTTTAGACAACGATGCAAGCAAGGTTTATGAGTCTTTGTTTGCTAGCTTGTTTCGCGCCCATCCCTATGGCACCCAAACAACGATAGGCACAACAGAGCACCTAAAAAATCCCTCTTTGGTAAAAATAAGAAACTATTTTAACACCTATTATGTGCCCAACAATATGGCGGTTATTATGGTTGGCGATTTTGATCCAGATGTTGTAATTGCCATGGTGGACAAACATTTTGGCTACATGCAAGCAAAGCCATTGCCGGTTTTTAGTTTCAACCCCGAGTATCCAAGAGGCAGACCAGACAGCATTTCCATCACCGGGCCCGATGCCGCAAACCTAATGATGGCGTGGCGTTTTGATGGTGTTTCTTCAAAAGATGCAACAAAAGTGCGATTAATAGATTTGATATTAAGCAATTCAAAAGCAGGGTTGATAGATTTGAATTTAGTAAAACAACAAGAAGTGTTGAGCGCAGGCTGCTCGCCAGAGTTTATGAAAGATTACTCTGCACATATTTTTTATGGCAAACCAAAAGAAGGACAAACGCTAGAGCAGGTGAAAGATTTGCTGCTTGCGCAAATAGAAAACATAAAAAACGGCAATTTCGACACTGCTTTGCTCAAAGGAATAATAGCCAACGAAATGGTTGATAATATTAAAAAATTTGAAACAAACGAAGGCCGTGCTTACGATATGATGGATGCTTTTACATCCGACAGACGATGGATTGATGTGTTGAACGACAACTACAACATGAGTTTAATTAAAAAAGAAGACCTTATGGAGTTTGCCAAAGAATATTACGACAAAGGCTACACCATTGTTTATAAAAGAACAGGTGCAAAAGAAAAAGTAGAGAAAATAGACAAGCCGCAAATCAGCGAGGTGAACCTAAATAGAGACAAAGTATCGCCTTTCGTAACAGATTTGTTGTCTGAAGAAACAGATCCAATAGCGCCCTCGTTCTTAAATTTTGACAAAGATTTTTCTAAAACAAAGATAGGAAATTGCGATTTTCTTTATAAAAAGAACGAAAACAATCAGTTGTTCTCTTTATATTATGTTTTAGACATGGGCCGTTTCAACAACAAAAAATTGCCACTTGCCATGGATTATTTGCAGTTTTTGGGCACCGATAAATACACGGCCGATGAACTAAGCAAGAAATTCTATCAATTGGCATGCAACTTTGGGGTTTCATCTGGCGACAACAGAAGCTATATTTACCTTAGCGGGCCGCAACAAAACTTTAAAGAAGCTTTAATTTTGTTCGAAGCCCTTTTGGCAAATGCAAAATCAGACGACAAAGCCTTGAACGATTATGTAAACAGGGTTTTAAAATCGAGAGACGATGCAAAATTGAACAAAAGAGCCATTTCTTCGGCCCTAAGCACTTATGCGCTTTATGGCAAAAACAATCCCCGCACTTTTATGATGTCTGCCGAAGAACTAAATGCGATGAAAGCCATTGAGTTAACCGCAATTCTAAAAAGTTTGAGCAGTTTTCAACATAAGATATTTTATTACGGACCAGAGGAAGTTGCCGAAGTAGAAAAAACATTGGGTGTCAATCATTTTCAGGCAAAAGTATTTTTACCAACGCCTGTCGCTATTGTTTTCAAACCAATAGTTAACACCCAAAAACTGGTTTATTTTACGCATTACGAAATGGTTCAAGCCGAAATTAATTGGAGAAATGGCGCGGGTCCTTTCGATATTAAACAAATTGCATTGGCAAAAGCATACAACGAATATTTTGGCGGAGGCATGAGCAGTGTTGTTTTTCAAGAAATAAGAGAATCGCGCGCATTGGCCTATTCCACCTATTCTTATTACAGCCAAGCAATGGAAAAAAACAAAAACGATATTATGTTGGCTTATGTGGGCACCCAATCAGACAAAATGAACGATGCCATCAACACCATGAACGACTTGCTAAACAATATGCCAAGCAACGAAGCCAGTTTTAACCAAGCAAAACTAGCCATTTTAAGCGGATTGGAATCCGAAAGAATTAACAAAACGGATGTGTTTTTTAGTTATTTGAGCGCATTGGATATGGGAATTTCATTTGATTACAGAGAAGAATTATACAAAACCATTCAATCCTTATCATTTCAAGATGTGAAAGATTTTCAATCAAAAACAATAAAAGGCAGCAATTGGGCTTTGTGTGTTGTGGGTTCCAAAGACAAAATAAAACAAGAAGATTTGAAAAAATATGGCACAGTAAGGATTTTAACTCTCGAAGAAATATTTGGGTATTAATTGAATTTGGGTCGTCTTTAAAAATCTAACTTCGTATATTTGCAGCTTTATAATATGAAGTCAATTGCAGTTGTATTAATCGCATTAATTTGCTCTAGTAATTTATTGTTTGCTCAGAAAAAAGCAGCGAAGGTAAAAACCCAATTAAAAAAAGATGTTCAGTACCTTTCTTCAGATGAGTTAGAAGGGCGATTGAGCGGTTCTTCGGGAGAATACAAAGCCGCTTTGTATATAGCAGATGCCTTTAAAATGGCCGGTCTTGTTCCAAAAGGAGATAACAATACTTTTTTTCAAGACATTAGCATGGTTCAAATAAGAATTAATCAAAACAAAATGCCGCTAATGGTTAAAGATAAAAACTTAAGACTTATGGTGCTTTTTCAACAAGAAGGCGAATTTTATCCCATATCTTACAGTTGCAACAACGACAGCCTTGTTGATCACCCAACTGTTTTTATGAACTATGGCATTTCTGCCCCAGAGTTGAATCTAAATGATTATAAAGACACCCAAAATCTAAGAGGCAAAGTGTTTATTATTAAATTGGGCAGTCCTGAAGTGGGAAAAGAAAAAAACAGATTCTCTGTTTACGAAAACCTCGCCTTAAAAGTAGATTTGGCAATTAAATATGGTGCAAGAGGGGTTATTTTTGTAAAATCAGATTCGCTTTCAGTTGCTCCAAGCGGCATGCTTGATAGAAACATACAACCAAGAAAAATCCCTGTGTTATATACTAAAAAAGGCAGCGATTTTGTTAGCAGTTGTCAAAGTGCAACCTTTTTTGTTAAAATTGCACAACTAAACTCAACTGGAAGAAATGTGATTGGATTTATTGACAACAAGAAGAAAGAAACGATTGTAATTACTGCCCATCACGACCATTTAGGTTACGATGAATATGGCGGCAGTCTAGAGCCAAATACTGGCAAATTACATCCAGGTGCAGATGATAATGCTAGCGGAGTGGCTATGATGTTGCAATTGATGAGAAAAATCAAAAAATCTTGTAAGTATAAAAAAGCAAACTATTTGTTTGTTGCTTTTACGGGTAGCGAACAAGGCAATATGGGTGCTCATTTTTTCGTAAACAATCCTATGATAGATTTTAAAACAATTAAGTGTAATTTCAATTTAGACAGAGTGGGGCGATTAGATTCAACATCTAAAAACTTGATGATACTTGGCACAGAATCTAACAATAATTGGAAAACAACAATTGATAAAATAAAAGTTAAGCCCGAGAACTTAAAAGTTTCCTTTGCCAATGCATCTATTCTAAAATCGGATGATATTGTTTTTACCCAAATGCAGAAACCAAGTATTTCTTTTTATACAGGCATAAATCCTGAATACCACACTACAAAAGATGTTGAAAGTTTAATCAATTACAATGGCATGTATTGGACACAAGATTTTATACTGAAACTTATTAAGAAAACACAAAAGCAACCATTTAATAAAAATTAAACAAATGAAGATAGTTGAACATATAAAAAATGCGAAAAAAACACTTTTTTCTTTCGAAATTTTGCCTCCGCTAAAAGGGGATAGCATTGACAGTATTTATAACGGCATTGAACCTTTAATGGATTTCAATCCATCCTTTATTGATGTTACATATCATAGAGAAGATTATGTAGAAAAAAAGCGCCTTGACGGAAGTTTTATAAAAATCTCGACCAAAAAAAGACCAGGACCAGTGGCCATTTGTGCGGCTGTTATGCACAAGTTTAAAATAGACACAGTGCCACATATTATTTGTGGTGGTTTTTCAAAAGAGGATACAGAAAATGCGTTGATAGATTTAAATTTTTTGGGTATCGATAATGTGCTTGCATTAAGAGGCGACAATACAAAAAACGAGCAAACATTTTTGCCAGAAAAATATGGAAACACTAACTCCTTAGACCTTATTCATCAAATAAAAAACATGAACAATGGGATTTATTTGGATGAAGAATTAACCAATACCAATGTTACTAACTTTTGCATTGGAGCAGCCGGCTATCCAGAAAAACACCACGATGCACCAAACCTGAAAACAGATTTAAAGTTTTTGAAAAGAAAAATTGAAACTGGTGCAGAGTTTATTGTAACACAAATGTTTTTTGACAATCAAAAATATTTCGATTTCGTGGAAAGATGCAGAGAAAGTGGCATCAATGTGCCAATAATTCCTGGCATAAAACCATTGACAACCAAAGGGCAGATGAGCATTTTGTCCAAATTGTTTCACATAGACATGCCAGATGCGCTTTCAGATGAAGTAGAACAAGCAAAAACGCCCGAGGCGATTAAGCAAATAGGCATAGAATGGTGCGCCAATCAATGCACCGAATTAATAAAAGCCAATGTGCCCGTTTTGCATTTTTATACCATGGGCAAAAGCGAAGCGACTAAGAAAATTTGCGAAATAATATTCTAATAAAATAATATTCTTTTGAGAGCATTGGTCATAAAATCTACAGGAAGTTGGTATAAACTAAAGATAGAAGACGGCAGCATACTTAATGCCAGAATTAAAGGAAAAATTAGATTAAAAGAGCTTAGAGTAACCAATCCCGTGGCCGTTGGCGACTTTGTTGACTATGAATTAGAAGACAGTGGCGATGTTACAGAAGGGGTTATTTTAAATGTATGCAAACGCCATAACTACATCATTAGGAAAAGCAACAAACTTAGCAAGCATGGTCAAATTATAGCGACAAACATAGACATGGCTCTTTTGATTGCAACCATCAGCCATCCCGAAACTTCACTTGGTTTTATTGATAGATTTTTGCTAATGGCTTCGGCTTTTCATATCCCAACTACCATTGTTTTCAACAAAGTAGATTTATATTCGGAAAATGAATTGGCCTATTGTAACAACCTTTCAGAATTATATAGCAGCCTTGGCCATCCATGCATAAAAACATCTTTGAATCTCGCAGAATTTGAACCAACAAAAATGCTGAATGAAGTAATAAAAAACAAGAAAGTTTTAATTAGCGGGCATTCTGGTGTAGGCAAATCCTCTATTATCAATGCTTTTTTGCCTAATGCAAAACAAAAAGTAGATATTATTAACATGCACTTTAAGGGCAAACACACCACCACTTTTGCCGAAATGTTTTTTGTAGATGACAATACCGCCATTATAGACACACCAGGAATCCGAGATTTTGGTGTCATAGATATTCCACAGCAGGAAATTGCGCATTATTTCCCAGAAATGCGGGCATTAATGTCCAAATGCAAATTCAATAATTGCATTCATCTCAACGAACCGGAATGTGCGGTTTATGAAGCCTTCGAAAGAAATGAAATTGCCCCAAGTAGATACCAAAGTTATCTCAGTATATTAGACAACGAAAATATGTTTGGGTAAGAAAAGTATGATTATTTCTCCCAATTTCTATAAATAATACGCCAATCTATTACTCTGTTTTTTGTTTTTTAAGCTAATATTGATTCAATCTTTGATTTTGCAATGATAAATAGTACAAAATTATTTTTTGTAACATCGTTATATTTTTAAAAGCACATATCTATTTTAACCATTTATAAACGACTATAACTATTTGAAATTTGGAGTTTGTTTGGAATGCCCCCAATTTTGCACCATCAAATTTTAACAATTATATATTATGAACAATTTAAGAAATCGTGTTTATTTAATCGGCCGTTTAGGCGCTCAACCAGAAACCAAAACTTTAGCTAACGGAAGCGCAATGGCGCGTTTTAGCATTGCAACCTCCGAGTCGTATAAAAACGACAAAGGCGAAAAGGTAGAAGAAACGCAATGGCACAATCTTGTGGCGTGGGGTAAAACAGCAGAAATCGCTGGCAAGTTTCTTGAAAAAGGAAAAGAGGTGGCTATTGAAGGAAAACTTGTAAGCCGAGTTTACACAGACAAAGATGGGGTAAAAAGAACATCAATTGACATTGTTGTCAGTGAGCTTTTGATGTTAGGTGGCAAATAGTAGTTTTTTTTAAGTGAATCAGTTTATTGGCGCAACCGCAAGTTGCGCCAATTTTTTTATCAAAAATTGGGGGTAATAGTTTTAAAGTTATATGGTTACTTGTGTTAATTCACACAAATAAAGACCTACCATTTGCTAACCAAAGGAATTTGGCGTCCTCTGCCAAATGCTTTTGCAGAAACCCTTAAAATTGGTGGTGCTTGAAATCTCTTAAATTCATTATTATTAACCATTTTGATGGTGCGCAAAACAATATTCTCTTCATGTCCAGAGGCGATTATCTGTTCGATGCTTTTTTGTTCTTCAATATATTGAAACAAAATACTATCTAATACTTCATAATCGGGCAAACTATCGCTGTCTTTTTGGTTTGGCCTAAGCTCTGCACTTGGTGCTTTATTTAAAATCGCATTTGGGATAATTTCCGAATTTCGATTGATGTAATTGCAAAGTTCATATACTTCGGTTTTATACAAATCGCCAATAACACTCAAACTGCCACACATATCGCCATAAAGTGTGCTGTAACCAACCGCCATTTCGCTTTTGTTACTAGTATTTAAGAGGATATTGCCAAACTTGTTGCTTATTGCCATTAATATTATTGCACGGCTTCGGGCTTGAATGTTTTCTTCTGTGGTATTAAATGGCAGTTCGCCAAAAATAGGTTGAAGGGTTTCGACAAAGGTATTGTAAACTGTTTTTATTGGTAAAATTTGAAAAGGATTGCCAATATTTTCTGATAGTTTTTGAGCATCGGACACACTGCCTTCGCTGCTAAATTCTGAAGGCATTAAAACTGCCATTACATTTTCAGGACCAATTGCCTCTGAGGCTAAAGCTTGCACAAGTGCAGAATCAATGCCGCCAGATGAGCCTAAAATTGCTTTTTTGAACCCCATTTTCTCAAAATAATTTTTCAATCCAAAAACAATTGCTTGGTGCAACAATGCAATGTCTTTTTTTTGAATGTTCTCTTTTGATATAAAATCACTTTCTGAATCGAAGTAAAGAACATCTTCCTCAAAAGAAGCCAATTGGTGGATAATTTCTCCATTTGGATTGATAATCATGGAGTTGCCATCAAAAATAATATCTGTATGCGCACCAACCTGATTTACATAAAACAATTGCAGACCATGTTTTTTAGTTTGGTTTTTTAAAGTTTCCAATCTTCTTTCATACTTCCCTTTGTTGAAAGGAGAAGCAGAGATATTGACAATAAAATCAGGATTCTGTTTTTTGAGTTCAGACAAAGGGTCGGATTCATATTGCAAAAAATCTGTATCGTTCCACAAATCTTCGCAAATTGTTAATGCAATTTTTTTGCCTTTAAATTCAACTAATTCAAATAGACGATTGGGTTCAAAATAGCGCGCCTCATTAAAAATATCATATGTTGGCAGCAAAGTTTTATTCGTTACACTTTTAACAAACTTATTCTCAATAAAGTAGGCCGAGTTAAATAATCTTTTGCCAATATGTGATATATTTATAGTAGGCCCCCCAATTATTGCAGCAATATTATCACAATAAAATGCAATTTCTGAAATAGCATTTTCGCATTTTTCAACAAAAAAAGGATAGTCTAACAAATCATCTGGCGGGTAGCCACAAATAGAAAGTTCGCTAAAAATAGCTAAATCTACTTTATGTTTTTTAGCACTTTCAATCGCCTCAATTATCTTTTTTTTGTTACCTTCTATATCGGCAATTATGTAATTAAGCTGACAAAGCGCTATTTTCATTTAAAAAAAGATTGCTACTAAAAAAACATACCAATTTCTAAACCTAAAACATTGTTTATGGCAGTTGATCTTGTTTCTCTTAAAATATCTGTAAAACCATTGTTGAATCTCAATCCTGCATATAAGCTTGTGTTTCCAGACAAACGGTATTCAATACCAGCCCCTATTATCATGGCCGCTCTTATGATAGAAAAGTTGTCTTTATGTGTAGAAAAATCTAAATTATTATTGTCGTTTTGGTTAGGATTATATTTTTCAATAGAAGGAAATTCTTTTCCTGTAATAAGTTCTTTAGCAGTGGTTGTAACATTATTGCTAATCAAAAATCCTGCTGATAAACCAAATTGTCCAAAAAATCTTAATCCATCGATTTCTTTTGTTCGAAATTTGAAACTTACCGGTATTTCAATATATTGAACTTTGTATTTGTAGCTTATGTCGGAATATTTTCTCCCCGATGCGTCATTTATATTGTGAACAGCTGAATCTCTAAGCTTAATAGCATTTGTCATTGTTGTTACATTTACCTCTGTTGAAATATAGTAATTGTCTTTGATTTTTTTGTCCACCATAAAAGCAAATCCAAAACCAATATTTGAACCATCTCTTTGCACATTTGTGGTTTTTACTTTCACCCAGTTTATACCTGGAACGATTTTAAAACCTACTCTTAAATTTCTTTCATCTGGCGCAGAAGCTACTGGCGTTTGGGCTTTCATAAGGTTTGTGGAAAACAAAAACACACAAAACAATAAAAAGTTTCTTAATTTCGTTGATATCATAATTATATTCATTTAATTTGCGCAAATATGAACTTTTTTTCTCGAAAAAACACAATTCTTTTTTTTACATGCAGTTTTTTATTGTTTTCATGTAACAGAAACCCTTTGAAAGTAGATGTAAAATCAATTGAAGTAAAACCTGAAATTCTAAGGTTTGATATTGATTTATTTGAATCTAAATTAAATACTTTAGAAGCATTCAAAGCGAAATACGGCTCTTTTTTGCCTGACTATATTTATGGAATAATGGGTTTTGAAGGCGATGAAAAAACAGCCTTTAATCAATTAATGATGTTTAAAAACGACCCAAACGCTAAAAAAGTTTATGAACACACAAAAGAGCAATTCAAAGATTTTACGCCTTACGCAAATGAAATAAAAAAAGCCTATCAATACTTTAAATATTATTATCCAGAGGAAGTAGTTCCAAAAATAATAACATACACAAGTAATTTTAGTTTTTATATCAACCCTGTTGGCCAAGACTACATTGGCATTGGGCTCGATATGCACCTTGGCGAAAACTTTACTCCCTATAAATATGCAGAAATAGAAAACTATTGGCATAAAATTTTAACTCCCCAAACCATTGTTTTACATCAAATATTAGCACATGCTAACGACAAGTTTACGAGAAATATAAGCGACAATCCCACTTTTTTAGACAAAGCTATTTATGAAGGAAAGTTGCTTTATTTTACTGACGCAACTTTGCTTGACATGAAAGACAATGTTAAAATTGGGATGTCGGAAAAAGAATATGCGTGGTGTTTGGCCGAGGAGCAAAATATTTGGAACTATTTTGTAACTAAAAAACTTATTTATGAGTCAGACTCTAGAAAATATACACGATTTTTTAAAGAGGGGCCAAAAACAATAGCAGAAGATATGGCAGAAGACGCCCCTCCGATGTTAGGAAAATTTATTGGTTGGCAAATTGTACGAAAATATATGACAAATAAAAATCCCAAGCTTCAGGATTTTATGCAAAATACAAATGCTGCAGAAATACTAAATGATAGCAAATACAAACCTTAGCGTTTGGCTTTTCGTTTTTTTCCTTTTTGTTTTCCTTTTTCAGCGGGTTTATTAGCCATGAAAATTACTTTTCGTTGTGATGTTATTTGATTGCCATGGTCTTTGGTATTTATATTAAAACAAAACACCTTTGCTTCATCTGTTGGAATAACAAATATTAGATTAATGGTTTGACTTGCACCATGGGTATGGTAATTTTTTGTAAAATATATCATTGAGCTGTCAGCATTGTCATAAATTTCGGAAAACACATCGTGTAAGGGCCCGTTAGAAACGACACTTCCTTTTAAAAAAACAGTATCCCCTTTTTTAAAGTTTTGAGAAGCAATCGGAGAGGTAATGTCAATTTTTATGGTTTGGGCAGTTGAGGTTTGCATGGCAAAAAAACAGCCAAAAATTGCGAATGATTTAATAAAGTTTATCATGATGTTGTTGAAATAAATTGAGCAAAAATAACAAATAAAATCTAATTATTAGAATATTAATAAAATTGGCTTTATTTTTGACACATAAATTATAATGCAATTAAACAATTTTTATAAAACATGCGGAAAAAGGTTATCCTTGAGTATTTTTTCGCTTTTCTGCTTCTTAACTTCAGTTTTTGCTCAAAAAGGAGGACAAAGAGTGGATTGGCAGCAACAAATTGATTTTGAACAAAATAGGATTGATATTTCTGATGGCGATTTAGACAGTGCTATTGCCATTGGAAACGAAACACAAAATGCTTTTGCGTTCAAAGTTTATATTACAATGATCAATAATTTGCAAGAAGATTTTAAAACTGTTGGAAACAATCAGGTTGATCAATATGCTCGTGCATTTTTTGAAATTCTGAAACGCATTAATAGGCAAGACATTCCGCATGTTAGTTTCAATCAAAAGGCTTTTTTATTGGTTCATAAATTATCGACTTTAAATAATTCTCAAAAGGAATTAGAATTGCTAAAAAATGATGTAAAAAGCGGGGTTTTTATTTCAGACATAATAAATTTAAAGCCCTATGCTGTAGAATATTGGACTTATGCCGCTCGTTTTTATCCATTTGATGTACTTAATAAGTTTAAAAACTTGGCATACACGCCACTTGGTACTGAAGTCATTTTGCAAGTTGCCAAAATAGACCCAATTTCTATTAAGCAATATATTAATTCTAACCACATGATTGATAGGGTGATTAAAAATAGCAAAGATTCCACAATGGTTTTGATTAAATTAATTGCCCAAACCTATGGTACACAGTCAAAAGCGTATGCGCTGCTTGACCCAATTTCAAAAAAACAAATTACATTTGCCAAAGCAGAAATTGTTTCACAAGATGAGAAACAATTTTATAGAAAACTGATTGAATTAAGAAAATCAGAGAATTTATTGGCAAATTATGCCGTTGAAAAAGAGTTAGAAAACTTGGCCATGTCTAGAATTCTAGAAATTAATTTGCGCCATGATGGGACAGATGCATTTCGATTTGCGCCAGTTGATAATGACAATGCTTACGAAATTTATTCCACGATTGTTTATTCTGAGGAAGAAATATTTACATCTTCATTTTTGGGTTTGTATAAAAGGATGAGCGACAAAAAAATAGAAAAGTCGGGCTATAATTTTTTAGAAAAAGTAGGGTTCAATAAGTTTCGAGTGTTTTTAAAACAATGCGCAGGATACAATAAAATAGACGATTTTTTAAACACAATGAATGATAGCCAACAAAATGCTTTGATTAGTCGTTTTGTGTCTGGTTTGTATAATTATGGTGGCGATTTGGGTCCAGCGGTAGATGTTGCGGACACTTATGGAAGTTTGGAAAATGAAAAAGTAAAAGCCATTTTTATAAAAACGATAAAAAAAGAATTGCGAAAATGTATAACCGACCAAAATGAACATGGGATGAAAATATATGGATTATTATTGAAACTAACTGGTGGAGATCCCACCGAATACACAAGCAATTATAACTATAATATTCCCGCATTAGACGGGCTTAAAAGTGCGGAAATGTTTCCGGAAGACAAACATATTCAACAACATTTTTTCTTTGATGATGAGGATGGCGAGGCTGCTTTTAACAATTGGTTGGGATTATATCCAAGTAATATTTATAAAAAGGAAGATAAAGGAAATTATGTGATATTTAAAACAATTAGCGGTAAAAAAATGGAAATTTATGCGAATAAGCCACATACGGAAATTCAAGGAAGAGAGGATTTAAGAACTTATTTTGAATCTATTGGTCGTTTTCCAGACTTGATTGTTCACAGAGGACATAGTTATTATATCGAAAACACAATTGAAAACATGCACTTTAGTAACAAAATTGCAATTTTGGGCAGTTGCGGTGGCTATCAAAATATAAGCAAAGCAATGGAAAATGCAATGGATGTGCAAATTGTAAGCACCAAACAAGTTGGCACAATGGTTGTAAATAGTGTCCTAATTTTGGAGATAACAGATATTATTCGCTCAGGAAAAGATTTAGTATGGCTTGATGTCTGGAAACAAGTGAGCGTGAAGTTGCAAAACAACCCTCAATTCAAAGAGTATATTCCGCCTTATAAAAATTTGGGGGCTAAGTTTATTAGAGCCTATAATGATTTATAAAATTCCTTTTACAATGTCATCGATACTTAAACCTTCCGCCTCGGCTTTGTAATTTTTTACCAATCTGTGTCTAAAAACATCGTATGCTACAGCTTTAACATCTTCGATATCTGGCGAAAGTTTTCCATTTAACAAGGCGTTGCATTTGGCTCCTAAAACTAAAAACTGCCCTGCTCTTGGACCAGCGCCATAACTAATAAACTCATTTATTTTATCGGTTGCTTTGTCTGTTTTTGGCCTTGTTTTACTCACCAGATTAACGCAATATGATAGCACATTGTCAGCAATTGGGGTTTTTCTAACGAGGTTTTGAAAATCCATAATCTCTTCTGCATTCAACACCTTTTTAGGCTGATTTTTCATATTTGATGTTGTGTTTTTTATGATGCTTAGCTCCTCTTCAAATGTTGGGTAGCCTAATACTAAATTAAACATAAAACGGTCTAACTGGGCCTCAGGCAAAGGATAAGTCCCCTCTTGTTCAATAGGGTTTTGTGTTGCTAAAACAAAAAATGGGCTATCTAAATGGTAACTCTTTCCAGAAACGGTAATGGTGCGTTCTTGCATAGCCTCCAACAAGGCTGCTTGGGTTTTCGGTGGCGTTCTGTTTATCTCATCTGCCAAAACGATGTTCGCAAACAAAGGGCCTTTAATGAATTTAAAATTCCTGTTTTCGTCTAATATTTCATTCCCTGTAATGTCGCTTGGCATTAAATCGGGGGTAAACTGGATACGATTAAACTTTAAATCTAAAACTTCTGAAATTGTTTTTATTAGTAATGTTTTTGCCAATCCAGGAACACCAACAAGCAAAGAATGGCTGTTGCAAAACAATGAAATAAGAACACCATGGACGGCTTCGTGCTGTCCGACAATAACAGTGCTTATCTCCTTTTTTATCTCTTTAAACTTCTCTGTAAATTTTTCGGCTGTTTGAATATCTGACATCGTTTGTTAGTTTTTTAATAAATTTACCCATACTTCATAGAAATCACAATCAAAGTACTCTTTTTTTATGAAAATATAGGTTTCTTTTCTTCTTTTGGCTGCCCAAACTTCAATTTCTCTTTCCTTTTTTTCTTCTAAAGCTAGGGACTGAATACGCTGCCAATCGTTTTCTAAATTGGCAGTATGTGGTTTTGTTTCGTCTTTCAAGTAAATAATACGAATGAATGGAGAACCATCTGGCGCATAACTTATTTCTGGTTTGTTGAATTCACCAGGTTTTAATGTGCTTGCAATTTTAGACATGTCTTTGTCTAAATAATCAAATGGAATTTTTTGGCTTCCAATGTTTTGGTCAATTAAAAATCCACAAAAAGGTTTGCTCTCTTCATCTTCCGAAAATTTATTAACAGCCTCACACCATTTTGTTTTCCCCGTGCTTAATAAATCATAAATCGAATCCGCTTTTTGTTTAACTGCTGCAATGTCTGTATCTATCAATCGTGGTCTAATCAAAATGTGTCTAACCATAGCTCTTTCGCCTCTTCTGTTAATTAGTTTTAGCACATGATATCCATAAGGCGTTTCTATTATTTCGCTTAAACTGTCTTTTTTCATTGCAAATGCAGTGCGTTCAAATTCAGGAACCATATCGCCCCTTCCAAATTCTGGCAAAAGCCCGCCTTGGTTTGCCGACCCAGGATCGTTGCTATAAAGACCTGCCAATCGAGCAAACGATTCTCCCGCCTCTACCCTTGATTTTAATTCCTGCAATTGTTCGTAGGCTATTTCTTTAGCTTCTTTAGAGTATTTTGGCTTAAGTTTTAGCACCCCAATTTCAACTTCCGAAGAAATATATGGCAAACTATCTGACGGAATTTTATTGTAAAAATCGCGTACTTCTTTTGGTGTAATTTTAATTTCTCTTTTAATTTGAGCCTCCATTCTTTCCTGCAACATTTGGTTTTTTAGTTTTGGAAAAATTTGTCTTTTATATTCCTCAATACTCATACCCAAATAGCGTTCAATATTTTCTCTATTATTCATTTGACGCTCAAAAAAACGCATATTGTTCTCAATTCTATCTGTAATTTCTTCCTCTTTTAAAGGAATACTATCTATTTCGGCCTGATGAACCATTAACTTATTTAGTAGCAATGTTTGAAATAATTCACATTTCACTTCATCTGTAATTTTAATATCAGGGTCTAATTGGGTGGCCAAAATATCTAACTCTGATTTCAGAATTGGACTGTTACCAACGATTGCTATTATTTCATCAATAACCAATGCTTTTGGCTGGGCAATTAGACCTCCACAAAACATAAACATCACTATTAAAATTGATATTATTGTTTTTTTGCTGGATTTAGGTTTTTTATTATTTAAGATGATATTTGATTTCACTTTTTTCTATTGCCTTGTTATATAGGTTTTGTTGGGTCTCTTTCAAAAAATTCATTTTTCTTTGGTATAAAATAATTTCCTTGATTTTTTCTTTTTCAAACTCAATGGGAGAACTGTTGTCTTTTATTCTAAAATCAATGATATACAAAATATACAACATGTTGTTTTCCTCAAGTTGAATGTATTTGTTACTGGTCAAAAAGCGTTGTTGATTGTAATTTTCATTTAAAGGAATCTCCTTTGTAATATCATCTAAATACAACCAATTGCTATCTAAATAGAAGTTTATAGCCTTTTCTTGCGAATAAGCGGTCAGAATTGCATCATTAGAAGGAGAAGGCGATTGAATTAGTTTTTTAATTATATTGATATCAGCATTTCTTTTTTCAATTTTAATATACCTAATTTTAACAATGTTTTTTTTAAGCACAAAATTGGCCTCATTCTCTAAATAAAATTTTTCAATTTCAGCATCACTTACAGATGTATCAAGCCTTTCGGTAATTAATTTTTGTTGATATTCGAATATCAATAAAGAGTTTCGGTAATCGTTTACAAGTTTTTCTTTATCTTTTTCTTCTGGGCTCAAAAGCTCTTCAGCTGCATTTAATAAAACTTGATTTTCCAACCATTTGTCAATGTATGCAGATAAAAGACTATTGGTGTCGCCTTTTGTAAATTTCGTTAAAATATCTTCAGGAATGTCGTTTTTTAATAAAAACACGCCCTTGTACTCTGCTAAAACATTAGCGTCCGACTTTTGGTTTTTGCAACCCAAAGCCAATGCAACTATGCAAAAAAGAAGAAGATATTTTAGGTTTTTCGTCAATTAATTTAACGGGGTTAAACTTGATTTGACATTTTTATATGCCCCTTCGTTTACTTGAATAGGATACTTTTTCAACAATTCATCAATCCATTCTTTTTCTAGGTGGGCTTGATAATCGCTAATAATTATGCCTCTTGCTTCTGACAATGTTTTTTGTCCGGCAGCAATGGTTTGGTGAACTTGAATTAAGATATAACCACCTGTTGATTTTGGATCTTCGAAAACAAGATATTTAGAATTTTTGCTATCCTCAAAAATATAATTTGCATAAAAATTATCACCTTTTTCAAACTTGCCTGTTGTGGGAGTGGCAATGTTTAAGGGGTTTAATTTGTTTTGTTTTTTTAGAATAGAATCTAATGTAATGCCTTTTTCTAAATCTTTTTTAGCGGCTTCGGCTATTGATAAGTTTGCACAACGCATAATGGTTGCTTCAAATCTATCTTTAAATTGATATTTGCTAGAATTGGTATTGTAAAAACTTTTTAATCCAACTGAATCTTCTACACTTTTGGTCCAAACTTTTTTGTCTGTAAGGGTAAATAATAAAATGCCCTCTTTGTATTCTTTATATAGATTTAAAAAAGTATCGTTAATGTTTTCTAAATCATTTTCGTAATATTCCATCACAGTATTAATTTTATACGCTTTTAAATAGCTTTCTAAAATGGCTGTTTTTGTGCTATTTGCATTGGGTCTTTGAACGGTTTCTACCCAAGCAGAAAAATCATCTAATGTAAATGCTTTTTTCACTTTAGTTAAGGTAAACAATGGGGTTTTAAAGAGTTTAGCATTCTTTGCCTTCGCCACATTGTGTTCATACATGCCTGTAATGATAGATGTATCGATTGCTTTGTCGATTACTTTAAGCGCTTTTTTGTTTTCTTTAAATTTGTAGTAGTTTAAAGCTTTGTTATAAACTGCAATCGTGTTTTTATATTGACGGCTGTCTCTGCCTATCTTATTTAAAATTGTGTTTTTCGATTCATTCAAAGAAGCCATTGGTTTTAAAGACAATCTTTTGATAATATGAAAACCGCTTGTTGTTCTGATTGGGCGAGAATAGTCGCCATCATTTAATAAATCAAAAGCAGCTGATTTAAAATTATCTGGAATACGAGAATTTGTCATGTTGAAAGCCGGCAATTCGCCATTCTTTAAAACAGAGTTTCCATCTTCTGAATATTGATTAACAAGCGTTTCAAACTTTTCGCCCATTTGTAGTTTTTTGTAAACTTCGTTGATTTTTGCTTCTGCCTCGGCTAAATCCTCTTCGTTAGGGTTTGGATTCGTTTGAATCAAAATATGTTTCACGGTTAATTCTCCTTTTGAAGCTCTTTTGTCGTAAACTTTAACAATATGGTAACCAAAATCTGTTCTAAATACTTTTGAAACACTGTTTACTGCCGTATTAAAAGCATAGTTTTCAAATTCATAAATCATTTGAAATGCTGTAAAATATCCTAAACTACCTTGGTTATCTTTGGCTGTTGGATCTTCGCTATATTGAACAGCGGCTTGCTCAAAAGTAATTTTGCCTGATTCAATTTCGGCTTTCACTTTCATCAATTTGTTATACGCTATCAAAGTATCAGCAGGAGAAGAATCTCTTTTAGTAAAAATAAGGATATGGGAAGCTTTCACTTCCGATTTCATGCGCTCATAAGCTTCGTTTATCAATTGGTCGTTTACCTGACGGTCTGTTAAATACGGTTTTGCTATTTGTTTTCTGTAGGTGGCAAGTTCAGAGTTAAAACCCTCTGTGGTATCCAATCCTTGAGAATAGGCATCTTGTACTTTTAGTTTAAATTTTTTATACAAATTCAAATACTCATCAATCTCTTCGGCTGTGTGTTTCACACCAGGCCTGTCGTTTTTGGTCAGTCCTTTCCTAAATTCTTTAACACCAACCGTTTTGGTTCCGTAAGTAAAAAGCATGGTATCAGCTTCTTTTTTTTGCCCAATAGCTAGGTTGACAATAATACAAGCTGCCACAAACATTACATTTCTTTTCATATTTCTTTTCTTTTTTTATAAAATAGCCTACAAAAATAGTGTTTTTTTTATATAGATTTGCAAACAATCTACATCTAAAATGAGCAGCCTAAATTTATATAATAGTTATCAAAGAAAAGCGACCGAATTTCTTCCCATAAAGCCGCCTTTTGTTGGAATTTATGTTTGTGGTCCAACGGTTTATGGCAGTCCACATTTGGGGCATGCCCGTGGACCCATTGTTTTTGATGTGCTAAACCGATATTTAGGTTTTTTGGGTTATAAAGTCAGATTTGTAAGAAATATTACAGATGTTGGTCATTTGGTGAACGATGCAGACGAAGGCGAAGACAAAATTGCGAAAAAAGCGAGGTTAGAAAGTCTTGAACCCATGGAAATTGCGCAATTATATACCAATGCCTACCATCAAATGCTTAATCATTTGAATGTTTTGCCGGCTTCAATTGAGCCAAGGGCAAGCGGACATATTATAGAACAAATAGAAATGATTGAGCAAATTATTGCCAACGGATTTGCTTACGAAAGCAGTGGCTCTGTTTATTTTGATGTGCTAAATTATAGCAAAACCAACGATTATGGAAAGCTTTCGGGCAGGGTTTTGGAAGATTTGATTGCGGGAGCAGGCAACGAAACGCGTGAATTAGAAGGGCAAAGTGAAAAAAAGAATCCCAACGATTTTGCTTTATGGAAAAAAGCCGATGCCAGTCATATTATGCAATGGAATAGCCCTTGGGGCGCTGGCTATCCAGGTTGGCATATAGAATGTTCGGCAATGAGT
>JBDNIM010000014.1:0-5820 GCA_041688295.1 Bacteroidia bacterium | reverse complement strand
CTTTTGCTCATGTTAATTTTGTTGCTTAAGAACTACAAAATTACAAAAATAAAAAGTAGCCTTATTTAGGCTACTTTTTTATCGGACAACAATGATTTAGAATAAAAAAAAATATTCTAAAAAATAATTTTATTTTGATAAAAAAACAATTAAATTTGTAAATTAGTTTTGAATTTGAACTTTAGTTGGCCTATGCTTAAAAAATACTTTTCATTTTTTATCTTTTTATTTTTTAGTCTAAATATATTTGCTCAAACATCAAATACAGGCACAAATTTTTGGTGTGGGTTTATGGGGAATTTTTCAGGGGCAACTGAATTTAGGCTTTATTTTTCTGCTTCAGACGCAACAATGGTTAAAATTAGAGTTCCGCTTAAAAATTATATTGATTCCATTTTTGTTCCAAAAGACAATGTAAGAGTTTTTAAATTGACGGCTTTGTTGGTCAATAATCAAACAAATAATGTAATTTCTGAATTTGGTATTAATATCATTTCAGATTTCCCAATAACTGTGGCTTCAATGAACCTTCAATTTGCAACCACGGATGCTAGCATTGTGTTGCCAACTTCCAATATTCCTCGCAACCCAATTTATTACAGTGTGAATCCTAATACGGGACTGAACAGCACAATTCTTTTGGTTTCGCCCGAAGACAGTGTGAAAATAAAAATCACACCAACAAAAAATTTGGCTGGCGGACAATTAGCAAACACCGCATTTTTCATAACTTTAAATGAAGCAGAAACATATCAAATTAGAATTGCTAATGATTTAAGCGGAAGTAAAATTGAGGTTGTAAACAATAAAAAACTAATTGCCTTTAGTGGCGATCAATGCTCAAATTTTCCATGTGGCGCATGCGACCACCAATATGAACAAATATTGCCCGATGAAGTGCTGGACACAGCCTATTTGGTTTCGCCCCACTATGGCCACACAAGGGGATATGTTACTAAAATAGTGCCTTTAGACACCTCAACCAATATTAAAATAAATGGGGTTATGTATAATAATATTTCATACAAAACCCCCTTAACCATTTTTGTAAGTTCGGGCGATACTTCACAATATATTAGCAGCACAAAAAAATTTAGATGCTATCAATTTTTGAAAGGAGCAGTCGGCTGCAATGGCTATTACAACTCTAGTTATGGCGATCCTGCTTTTGTGTGTAAAGTAGGCGCAAAATCTTTTGGGCAGACTTCACTTTTTAGTACTGTAAATTCTAATAATCTTAGAGACCATTATGTTAATGTTATAATAAATACAGCTTCAAAAGGGCGGGTTTTTCATAATGGATTAAGAATAGATTCAACAGAGCTTATCGAATTTTTATTTAACAAAAAATTTTCTTATGCAAAATTAATTTTAAACTTAGGCAGCCATAAAATTGAGTGTATAGATGGTCATTTGGCCTATAGTTACGGTGTTGGTTTTTTCGAATCATATTTGTATTTGGCAGGTTTTTCTTTACCCAATTTTGACCTTACTTTTAAAGATTCTGTTATGGCGTATAATTGCAAAGACACCGAATTTTTGTATCAATTTAGAGCAAAATTTTCTGCCCCAGTAAAAAAAATTGTTTGGAATTTTGGTGATGGTAATTTTGGAACAGGAAACCCGGTTACACATAATTATTTAAAAAAAGGAATTTATATTATAAAACTTGTGGGTACGGATTTTAATGGGAAAAAAGATTCGATGACAAGAACAATAAATATAGATTTTCCAACTTTTAATCCTTTAAAAGACTTGTTTTCTTGTGGAGACACTATTTTGATAGAGGAAAGAAATCCATTTTTTGCTAACTTCAAATGGCAAGACAGCTCAACAAACAAATCCTATCGTGCATTTGGCAGCTCCAAGAAACTATGGGTTGCTGCAACAGACACAAGTGGATATTGTAAATTTGAGGACAATTCTAATTATTATAAAACAGAAATTTTAACAACGGTTTCAATAGACATTATTGACTCTTGTTTTAAAAATAATTTATTTATTTTGAAAGATAATTTTAAAATAACAAATGGAAATTTTGTAACCAAAGTATGGACAATTCCTAATGTTGGCACTTGGTTTAACCAAAACGATGTAAATGTAAAATTTTCTATGCCAGGCACTTATCCCGTTTATTATGATATTATAACAGAAAAATGCAAATTAAGAGAAAAGAAAGTAATTGTAGTGCATCCAAATACAAGGGTATTTGGCAAACCCGTAAATGAAGCATATTGTGAAAACACACCCATAAATTTTTCTGACAATTCAACTATTTTTGGTGGTAAAATTAAAAAAATAATATGGTCGTTTGATGACGGAGCTACTAAAATGGAAAGTGATTCATTGAAAATCACAGCCCCATTGGCCTATAAGAATCAGATTACACGAAAGTTCTTTCACATAAGTGTAACTGACCAAAATTGTTTTGATACATTTAAGAATCAAATACTAATTTCTCCTTCTCCAAAACCAGCTTTTACAACCAACATTGACACCCAGCAATGTTTGCCAAATGCAAGATGGACTTTTAATAGCACAACTACTTCTGTAGATGATACCGCATTTTTAAATTGGGATTTAGGAAACGGAAGAAAAGGAATATCTCTTCAAATGAGAAATATTAGATACACTAGCGCGGGCGAATATAAAATAAAACTAAAGGCAGAAAACAACTTTGGATGCAAAGATTCAGCAATTAAATATGTTCAAGTTTATGACATTCCTAAGGCAAATTTTACTAGTTTTGACAGCATACAATGTTTAGAAAACAACAAGTTTATTTTCAACAATCAAACCAATGGCAACAATTTTTCATTCAAATGGTATGGCAATAATGCTTTGTTCAGTGTTAACAAAAATGGCGATTCGGTTTCGTTTAGTCAAAAAGGAAATTACAAAATTAAATTAATTGTTTCCGCGCCAATAAAAGGTTGTGATGATTCATTAGAAAGGACAGTTTTTGTGAAAGGAATGCCCATAGCAATGTTTTCTACTTTAAATAAAGAACAATGTTTAAGCAACAATTTATTTAATTTTACAAATCAATCTACTTTTGAAAATACGGGCATAAAAAGCGCGTGGAATATTAATGGAAACAACTATTTTAACCATGATTTAAATCAGTTTAAATTTAGCACAGTAGGCTTTCAAAAAATAGAATTAAAAGTAATAGACTCTTTGGGATGCACTGCACAATTCACCGACTCTGTGAAAATAACTGACAATATAACAGCTAATTTAGATATTAATAATGACAAACAATGTTTTAGCAATCAAAGTTTTATTTTAAAACTAAACAACACAAAAAAAGACACTATTTCTTGGATATTGAACAGAAAATTTTTGCAAAAAAACACAACTGATTCTATAGAATTTCAATCATTAAATGTTGGCAAATATTTAGTAAATATTTTAGGCGTAAATTCAAGTACCTGCATTATAAGCGATTCAATTTCCTTTGAAGTAGTTGCCAATCCTAAAGCCAATTTCAATATAAATAAAGACACACAATGTTATGCAAATCATCAATTTATATTTACAAATAGTTCTTTATTATTTAATAGCAATAATGATAAAGCCAACTATGAAATAGAGAACAAATTATATAATGAATCAAATTTAACCCATCAATTTAATGCGGTTGGTTCATATTTAGTTAAGTTTACCGTTCAAAACAAAGACAATTGTTCTGACACTGTTTCAAAATTAGTGGTATTGGTTACAACTCCTCAAGCAACTATTTATCCTGACAGCATTTGTCTCGGTCAAGCCATAAAAATTGATGCAGAAATTATACACAATCGCCCAATTTCATTTTGGGAATGGCGATTAAGCAACGGCTCAAATTATACAAACAAACCTCCATTTTCTATTCCAAACCTTTCTGCTGGCACTTTTGATATAAATTTAAAAATAAAAGATGATTTAGGTTGTGAAACAGATACAATGCTAAAAAATGGGGTTAAAGTTTTCGATTTGCCAAATTCAGATTTTAGTATCAATCAAACTGGAAACCAAGCAATTAAATATTTATTGCAATTTAGTCCAAATTTAATTAACCCTAACAATCAATATTTATGGAATTTGCCCAATGGAAGCATTTCAAACATGGATTCTTTTACCGAGGTGTTTTATGAAATTTTAAAAGGGAAGGTGTTTTTAACAATAACCGACATCAATAATTGTAAAAACACATCCGAAAAAGCAGTTAGTTTTTATGCAAATAAATTCAACTTTTATATGCCTAGCGCATTCACGCCAAACCAAGATGATGCCAATGAAATAATAATTCCTATTGGAATAAAAGACATTAATAATTACAGTTACAGTATTTATAATAGATGGGGCCAAAGAGTTTTTGAAACCCATAATTTACAAGAAGGATGGAATGGAAAATACCAAAACAACTTTGTGATGGAAGGAAATTATTTTTATGATATTAACTTTAAATACCTTGATGGCAAAAGCTATCAGTTTAGAGGTGTCATTACATTATTAAAATAGGTTTTTTTAACCAATAAAATTTCAGAAAAGGCAGTTAATGAAACATTAAGCAGTATTTTTTTTAATTTGACCGAACTTTATTTTAAAGTTCAATAAAAAAGATTTATTTTCGCATCAAAAACATTAATCTTGTTTAAAATCATATAAAGTCAATAATAAAATGCCAGAAATACAATCCCAAAACTGCACCATTACGCTTGATGGCGTAAACTACGAGTTCCCCGTTATTGAGGGAACAGAAGGCGAAAAAGCCATAGACATTTCAAAATTAAGAGACACAACAGGGTATATTACACTAGATGTTGGATATAAAAATACTGGCGCAACAAAAAGCAAAATCACTTTTTTGGATGGCGAACTTGGTATTTTAAGACACAGAGGATATTCCATTGAAGACCTTGCCGAAAAAGCAAACTTCTTGGAGGTTTCGCATTTGTTATTAAAAGGAGAATTGCCAAACAAAGAAGAGTTTGATTCCTTTGACGAATCTATCAGACACCACACTTTAGTAAATGAAGATTTACAAAACATTTTCAAAACCTTCCCTACCGGCTCTCACCCAATGGGGCAGCTGATAGCAATGATTTCTTCGCTTTCTGCATACTATCCAAAAGCACTTGACCCAAACAGAAGCCAAGAAGCAAAAAACAGAACAACTCTTAGATTACTAGCTAAAATGCCTACCATTTGTGCAATGATTTATAAAAAAAGTCTTGGACACCCGGTGGTTTATCCTAACAATAATTTGGACTATGTTAGCAATTTCCTAACCATGACTTTCAAGCATGTGAGCGACCCTGAATATGTGCCAGATCCAGTTGTTGTAGACGCTATGAACAAATTATTAATTTTGCATGCCGACCACGAGCAAAACTGCTCTGCAAGTGCTGTTAGATTAGTTGGTTCTTCGCAATCGAACTTATATGCAACAATCGCAGCTGGCATTGCAGCCCTTTGGGGACCTTTGCACGGAGGCGCAAACCAAGAGGTTTTGGAAATGTTAGAATCCATAAAAGCAGATGGTGGAAATGTTCAAAAATGGGTGGACAAAGCAAAAGACAAAAACGACACTTTCCGTTTGATGGGTTTTGGACACAGAGTTTATAAAAACTTTGACCCAAGGGCAAAAATAATTAAAAAAGCTTGCGATGATGTTCTTAATAAATTAGGTATCAACGACCCAATTCTTGAAATAGCCAAAAAACTAGAAGAGGCCGCATTGACAGACCCTTATTTCATCGAAAGAAAATTGTATCCTAATGTGGATTTCTATTCTGGAATTATTTACCGTTCTATAGGTTTTCCTACAGAAAT
>JBDNIM010000157.1:0-5957 GCA_041688295.1 Bacteroidia bacterium | reverse complement strand
AATTTTAAAAATGCACAATATGAATGGAATACAGGTGTAAAACAAGCCAATTTAAATATTACTAAAATTGGCAATTACCAACTAACCATTACTGACAGCAACATGTGTTCAAATTCTAATAATATAAATGTTAGATTAGGTCAACAACCCATTCCAAGTAACATTAAAGATACGATTATTTGCAATCAAACCGTGCTTATTTTGCCTTTACCAATTATAGTCGGACAAAGTTATTTATGGAATAGTATATACAAAGACAATCCGTATATCATCAAACAAGCAAGTAAAAACTTTCTTACCACCTATGCAGAGTGCGGCTCTATAAGAGAAGATTTTGAGGTATTAGAGCAAGAATGTGTTTGCTTTGTTTATGTGCCCAATGCTTTTAGCCCAAACAATAATAATATAAATGATAAGTTTAAGCTTTCAAGCACCTGTCCACTTATCGAATTTGAATTTGTCATTTTTAATAAATGGGGCGAAATATTATTTAAAACGAATGATTCCAATTTTGAATGGGATGGTAAATACAATGATAATACAGTGCCACAAAACACCTATTTCTACAAATTAAAATATAGAAAAAACCAAGGAAACATTTCTTTATTTGAAGAGCAAAATGGTTATTTTGAGGTTATTCGTTAAATTAAACGCAAATATTTTTCTAAAATTACATTTTCAGACAAATCAGTTAATACATATTTATTCACTTCAAATGAATCAAATAAATGTAACTCCAAATTTTCAATAATTACAGATAATTCAATTTCATTTTCAGCAATGAAACCATTTTTATTGTTTAAAACCATTTCTGGAATACCTCCAATATTAAAACCAATCACAGGCGTTCCGCACAATAAAGACTCACTTACCGTGTTTGGTAAATTATCTTCCAAAGATGGTATAATATAATAGTCTGCCAAGTTATAAATTTCAGCCATTTTAATTGAATCCACAATTTCTCCAAATTCTAATGTATTTATATCATTTAAATTAAGTTCAACCCCTATTTTACCAATGATTAACAACTGGAAAACTTCTTTATTATTGATGTTTTTCAATCCTCTTAAAAGAACATCAAACCCTTTTCTTATATCTCTTGGATTTTCAGCAACAAATAATATCTTTATTCTATTTGGCAATATCTTTGGATATTTTCCATACAATAATGTTTTATCTATCGGTTTAAAAATATCATTTGGAATAGGATTTCTTAAAACTACAATTTTCTTGTTGAGAAATACAATAGACAATGAAACTAAATTTGCTAGCCACTGACTGGGACAAATTACGGTTAAATCAACATTAACAATATATTGTTTCTTTTTATTTAACACTAATTTAGATTGCCAAGAATAGGATCCGTCATAACCTATTTTATAGTGCTCTCCACCAGTAAATGGATTCATATCATGAAATGTCCAAAGAAACTTTTTATTTGAATGTTTAAAAACTTTCCTCCAATCTAAGAATTTTACCACCCAATGCAAATGAACTACATCTGCCCATTCAAACAGCGGATGCTTTGATAAATCAAATAAACTTTGATGTCCATTAAAATAAATATCAGGTTTATAAAAAGTAAGTTTTCTATTGAATAAAATATTTAATTTTACTACAAAGTTAAACCAAGCTTTTACCTTAAATAAATCTTCAAAATAATAAGACCCCTCAATTGTAACTTTATTGGAACGGAACAAAAATAGAATTTTACTTTCAAAACCATTTTTCAATAATAAATTATGCAATCTAATAGCAGCAATCGCAGCTCCTCCAGTATCAATAGTATTTATATGTAATACTTTTCTCAAATTCTATATGCAAAAATATTTATTTGTAAATCAAAATTGTTTTTACCTGTTTGGTTAATAAATGGCGCAATTTTATCAGTCGGATTTTCAATAAAAAGTCTAAAACCTTTGCTTTCTAATGTACTAATAATATTGCTCAGATTCTGCGAAACCCCATTGAAAGAATGAAATTCCACAAACAGATTTTTAACTTTTTTCAAATTATCAGCTATATGAGGAATAACCGTTGTTTCTGCACCCTCAATATCCATTTTCAAAAAATCAATACATTCAAATTGATTAAGATATTCGTTAAAATCAATAGCTTCAACAACATTATCCTTATTTTGTGAACCAATAGAGTCAATTTTACCACCATCAATTCCATCAGAAAGAAAAGTTAATTGAGTGTCTTGATCCCAAACGGCTTGATTATGCAGAAATATTGAATCATATGCTCTAATTTCTATATTTTTTTTTAATATCGAATAAATAAATTTATCAGCCTCAAAAGAGTGAATAATTGAATTAGGGTATTGTTTCTTAAAATTAATTATACTTAATCCTATATTTGAACCACAATCTATTATTATGGGATTATCCTTATCAGTCATAAAATCATAAAATTTCTTGAAGAATATTTCATTGTACTGCCAAGTAAATGATCTAAAATTCGTTAATTCTAATTTTTCTCCTAAAAACTTCACTTTTTGAAATCTAGTTTTTCCTTTATAAGATGCTTTAAGGGTATAATAAAAAAAAATACGGAAATATTTATTTGTTATAAAAAAAAACAACCCTTTCAAATATATGCTTAAAAAAAATTTCATTATGATATCTTAACAATAATTATTGTCATTTATAATTGCAATATTATAGCTAATTTAATGAAATTAAAAGTGGTTTTTTTATTTAATTTAGAATTATATATTTGCATTCTATGAATTTCAAAAAGTTGATGAAAGATATATTGCCTCATGCAGCGGCAATTTTGGTTTTTTTATTGGTGGCTTATATCTATTTTATTCGAACCTTTCAAGGTTATATGCATAAGGAGGAAGACGTAACCCAAGGCTTATTAAAAGGTACTGAAATTCAAAAATATACTGATAAAGATGGTGATTTTCCGGCATGGACAAATAGTATTTTTTCTGGCATGCCATCCGTTTTAATTCAAGGAAAAAGAAGTGCCAACCTATTGAAAGATGCCAATTATTTAACCTTGGTAAACCATACAGCCTACCCTTTCAAGATTTTATTTCTCTCGTTTATTGGGTTTTATATTTTGATGCACGCTTTTAAAATCAAACCACTCTTTGGTATTTTGGCATCGCTTGCCTATGGTTTTGCCACTTATAGCTTAAGTAGTATTGAAGCTGCACATTACACAAAAGTTTTGGCAATGGCACTCATTCCAGCGTTAATGGGTTCCTTGCATCTTATTTTTACGGGTAGATATTTTTCGGGAGCGGTAACCCTCGCCTTTAATTTCGGACTTCAAATTTATTTTTTCCATTTTCAGATTACGCTTTATTCCATTATTTGTTTAGTGGTTTTAGGCATTTATTATATTTTCCATTTAAGCAAAGAAAAACAATTTAAACAACTTTTTATAGGTATTTTAATTTCAACACTTGCTGTTGGCATGGGGGTTATGAGCAATCTTACAAAACTTAAAACCACATCTGAATTTGCCAAAAACACAATGAGAGGAGGCAATGATATGGCAAAGGCCAACCCCAATGTTAAACAAAAGGAATCAGGAAAAAGTGGTCTTGACAGAGATTATGCTTTTTCATGGAGTTATGGTATTGGAGAAACTTTCACCTTGTTAATTCCGAGTTTTTATGGTGGCAGTAGTCAAGAAAAAATAAATAAAAAATCCAAATTTTATGAAACTACCCAAAATGATGAAGCTATAGAACAAGGATTGCCAATGTATCATGGCGATTTACAATTTACCTCTGGACCCATTTACATAGGTTCAATAATTATTTTCTTATTCGTTTTAGGTATGATTGTGATAAAAAGTCCTATCAAATGGGCCTTATTTGCACTTACATTAATCTCATTTATTCTTGGTTGGGGAAAACATTTTAGCGGTATCAACTATTGGTTGTTTGATAATTTACCATACTACAACAAATTTAGAACACCTATGATGGCTTTTAGTATTGCCCAGGTTACAATACCATTAATTGGTTTTTTAGGTCTTAAAGAATTATATGACAATTGGGACACCAAACAAAAAAACGGTTCATTTAGTATAGATTGGGCAAATATTTGGAAGTCTAAAAATCCATGGGAAAACATTGTTTTTTCTTTCATTATAGTAGGTGGATTTTGTTTAATCATGGCAATTATGGGTTCTAGCTTTGTGGATATGGGTGGATTGGTGGACAATGATTTAAAAGCCAATAATGCTAGTTTAATTCCAATTTTAAAAGAAGACAGGGCGAGCTTATTATCGGGCGATGCTTTCCGTTCTTTTATTTTTATCACAATAGCTTTTGCAATGTTTTGGGCATTGTATAACAAAAAAATTCAAAGCCATATCGCAATTGCAATTATTGGCATTTTTGCTACAATAGATTTAATTGGCGTAGATTGGAGATATTTGAATTGGGCCGATTTTCAATTTGAAAAAGGAACAGCTACCGATAGAATTCCTGATGAAGCAGACAAGCAAATATTGGCTGACAAAGACCCGCATTTTAGGGTTTTTGATTTAACAAACGACCCTTTTAACAACAATGAAGGGGCGGCTTTCCATAAAATGATTGGTGGATACGACCCTGCAAAACTGAGCCGTTACCAAGATTTAATTTCCGAATTTTTATCTAAAAAAGAATTACAAGACCAAGGTTTAGATTTTTTGAATTGCAAATACTTAATTGGAGCAGCTGAAAACAAAAAAATAGTTGTGCCAAGAAATACCGCCAATGGCAATGCCTGGTTTGTTAATGAATTGATATTTACCAAAGATGCAAGCGATGAAATGGATGTTTTAAAAACCATTGACAACAAAAACAAAGCTTCATATAATGCCAGTTTTGAACAAAACAAAGACATCAATAATAAAATTTTTATTAAAGATAGCTTTGCAAATATAAAACTGACCAACTATCATCCCGATACATTATTATATGTTTCTGACAATAAAAACGATGGTTATGCGGTTTTTTCAGAGATTTTTTATGATAATTGGAAAGCCGAAGTGGATGGAAAACCAATTGCAATCAATAAAGTAGATTACACATTAAGGGGCTTTATGGTTCCGCAAGGCAAACACAGCATTAAATTATATTTTAATAAAGGCGAGGGCAATACCGATACCATTGAAAAATTTGCGTCATTAACAATTTTAATATTAATGGGAGGCTTAATTATAACATGGATTTGGGGCTACAGAAACAAAGCATAGTTTATGCTTTCTATCATAAGTATTTGCTATAATAATTTAGCGGGATTAAAAAAAACACTTCAAATATTTGATGAAAAGCAATTTCAAAACATTGAAATTGTAGTTGTAGATGGCGGTTCGAAAGACGGAACTTTAGATTATCTTAATAGTCAAACGATTTGCAAAAACTTTGTTTCTGAACCTGACAAAGGGATTTATAATGCCATGAACAAGGGAATGAAAATGGCTAACGGTGATTATTTTTGGTTTTTGAATTCGGGAGACTTTGCACATTCAGAGAAAGTAATTCATGAGATTTTAGAGCTTTTGAAAACCAATCCAGATGTTGTTTATGGTGAAACAATATTGGTAAAATCAAATTATGAAATCGTTGGAAAACGATCTGAAATTAGCAAAAAGAAATTACCCGAAAACCTAAATTGGAAATCTCTGAAACAAGGAATGTCTGTTGGCCATCAATCTTTTATAATAAAAAAAGAAAAGTGTTTGCAATATGACGAATGGCTAAAATATGTTTCTGATATAGATTGGATGATTAGATGTTTGAAAGGTTGCAAAACTTGTATACAAACAAAAGCTCCAATCGCAAATTTTTCTTTAGATGGATTTTCTTCTCAAAAGCGCAAGGAAAGCAATAAAGAAAGGTTTTTTGTGTTGCAAAAGCATTATGGTTTTATAAGTAATCTTTGGCACCATTTACAAATCTTGATTAGGGCTAAATTTAGTTAATCGGGTGTTATTTT
>JBDNIM010000156.1:0-3738 GCA_041688295.1 Bacteroidia bacterium | reverse complement strand
TTATGTCAATTTTGGTTCATAAAATACTCGATTTCGTAGGTCATCAGCAAGCTGTTTATTCGATTGCGCTTTTGTCCAATCAAAATTCTTTTGTTAGTTCTGGGGGCGATGGTTTTTTGGTTAAATGGTCATTAAATTCGCCCGAGGGCGTTTTAATTGCCAAACACAATGAGCCAATTTATTGTGTGTCGGCCAATCAAACTTTTGTTTTCACAGGTTCTAGCAATGGCAATTTGAGTGTTTTCGACATTGAAAGCAACCACCTTGTAAAAAAAATAAAATTAGATGCCAATGCTTTGTTCGATATTGTTTTTTTTGAAGACAAGGTTTTAGTTGCCACATTTTCAGGTAAAATAATGGTGCTAAATAGTGAATTTGAAATTGAGCAAACGGTTGCGCTATCGGGCAAAAGCATTAGAAAAATCAAGGTGATTGAAAGCGGTTTTATAGCAGTAGGCAGCGAGCCCGCAGTTTGGCGATTAAGCAAAAACTTTGAACTAGTTGAGAAGTACACGCATTTTAACCAATCTGTATTTGCAATCGATTATTTAGAAAAACAGCGCACAATTATTTGCGGTGGGAGGGATGCAGTGCTAGAAATTATAAATAAAGAGCATGAAACGGAGAGCATTAAAGCACATTTATTGCATATAAATGATATTTGTCTTAACGATGAAAAAACCATGTTTTTAACCGCAAGCATGGACAAAACCATAAAGCTATGGAATTCGGAAAATTTCGAGCTTCTGAAAGTCATAAATTCTGAAAAAAACGGAGGACACAGAAGTTCTGTGAATAAAATTTTGTGGTTTGACAAAAACAAGTTTATTTCGTGCAGTGATGATAAGGCCATAAAGTCCTTTGAAATACTATAAAAATGATACTAACAGACTACCAAATTTTAGAAGAAATAGAGAAAGGCACCATCTTAATAGAGCCTTATCGCCCCGAATGTTTAGGCACAAATAGTTATGATGTGCATTTAGGCAGGTATTTAGCCACCTATCAAGACAGGATTTTAGATGCAAAATTGCACAATAAAATAGACCATTTTGAAATTCCGATGGAAGGGATTGTTTTGCAGCCCGGCACCTTGTATCTTGGTGTAACCGAAGAATACACTGAAACCCTCGCTCATGTCCCTTTTTTGGAAGGAAAAAGCAGCACGGGCAGGCTCGGAATCGATATTCACGCAACGGCCGGCAAAGGCGATGTGGGTTTTTGCAACACATGGACTTTAGAAATTAGCGTTGCCCAACCGGTGCGCGTTTATTACGGCATGCCAATTGGACAATTAATTTATTTTGTTGTGAATGGGGAGGTAAAAACCATGTATAACAAAAAGAAAAACGCAAAATACAGTAACAGAACCATTAAGCCTGTTGAAAGTATGATGTGGAAAAATAAGTTTTAGTCTCTCAGCTGATTCAAATACATTTTTACGACATTGCTCATACCATAAGTAAGGGCATCGCAAATTAGCGCATGGCCAATGCTCACCTCCAAAAGATGGGGCACATTTTGCGCAAAATATTTCAAGTTGTCCAAATCCAAATCGTGGCCAGCATTCAGTCCTAAATTAAATTCATGGGCTTTAATGGCCGTTTCAATATAGGGTTGAATGGCTTTTTCTTTATCAATAAAAAAGTTGCTTGCATACGATTCTGTATATAGCTCAATTCTATCTGCACCCGTTGCTGCCGCACTCTCTATAAAGCTAGGGTCAGGATTTAAGAACAAACTGGTTCTGATGTTTGCCGATTTAAACTGTTGAACAATGTGTTTTAAATAACCTTGGTGAGCTTTGGTGTCCCATCCGCTGTTGCTCGTTATCGCATTAGGCTTATCTGGCACAAGCGTTACTTGATGAGGCCCCACCTCCAAAACCAATTTTATAAAATCATCTGAAGGATAACCTTCAATATTAAATTCTGTAGAAACATTGTTTTTTAAGTCATAAACATCCTGAAAACGAATATGCCTTTGATCGGGGCGAGGATGCACGGTAATGCCATCTGCACCATATGACTCTATTTTTTTTGCAAAGTCCAAAATATTTGGATTGTTGCCGCCTCGGGCATTTCTTATGGTTGCCAATTTGTTGATATTGACACTAAGTTTTATTTTATTTAAAAATGACATTGTAACTGTGCGCTTATGTTTTGAATTTTGTTGTTGTTGATTTCGTCAAAAGAACTGCCAATTTTTTCAGCGTTCTCATAACTTGTTATAGAATATCTTAACCATAATGCACTAAATTTGTTTAGTTTTATTTTCGACATTAAGTAAAAACGAGTGCCTCTGTTTTGAAAGGCAGGTACTGAAAATGTATAAAGTACATCTTTTTCAAAAGCATAAACACGGCTGTTAAAATCCTCTGTATCGAAATATTGATACCTGCCTATTAGCTTTATTTTGGGCGAAACTTGCACATTAAAGTCTTGGAAAATTAAAAACCCATTTGTGGTTTTGCCATTTTGTATCGAGAATTTTACCATTTCTATTCTATTTTGCAAAGAAACGAAATCCGAAACTTTAAATTCAATATTATATCTTAAAATTTCTCTTGTATGAAAAACGATACCCATAATACTATTTGATTCGCTAAGGTTTCGCTCTTTTTCTTCATGTCTATACCTTAAATACCATTGGTACTTTTTTCTCTTTTGATATTGAAGTTCAATCAAAGCATCTTTTCCTCTTGAAGGGGCAGCCACCTGAAATTTCAACCAATCAAATTGATAATAATCCAAATAGGCATTAATTTTATAGTTTTTAAAAGGCGACCAAGACATGCCGGCATAAACGGCTTTCTCATTTTGGGGCACCGAAGATTCGGCAAAAGCATTTGAAAAAGAAACATTATATTCTTTTTTATAATTTCTATGTATCAAACTAAGCTCTAGGTTTTTATCCAAAGAAACAATAACCCCATTAATAGATGAAAGTGTTTTAAGATTCTTATTACTAGAAAATTCACCATAAAAGAGGGTGTTTTTGAGATAATAATGATAATTTACCCCAATGTTTTCCAGTGTTTTTTCTTTGTTAAAAAAAGCTTTATAAACGTCTTTTTCCTGAATATTCAGAATTTTATCATATTGGGTTCGCACGGCTGTGGTGCCAAGCTTAAGGTTTTTAATAGAGTATGACACATTTGCACCAACAATTGTGCTTTGCACTTGGTTTCGTTTGCTTAGCTCTGTTTGATTTCTATAATTCCCAATATTAATTAAGCTTGTAAACTCTGACGCAAATCCCAATGAATCTGTTTTGACACTCGCATCAATATTGTTTTTAGAGTAAAAAACGGTTAGTTCCATATTTTTAATCAGCGATGTTTGCAACCCCACACCTCTCAAAAATTGATTTTCATTAAAAGAACGAGAAATTCTAATTCCATTTTGAAACCTAACAGAACCAAGCACATTTGGCGATTTTCCGAAAGCTAACCCGCTTCCAAAGGTTAAACCCTGACCGAAAGAAGCTTGAAAATCGCCTATAATTATTGATTTTATGCGTCCTAACCCTTTTAGCATAGCAAAACCAGATAAAAAACCATTCTTTAAAGTTTCGCCATCATCTTTTTCAGTATTTATGCCAATTGTTAAAAAGTTGCCAATTTTTCCTTTGTATCTCATAGAGCTGCTTATTGGACTGCCTTGAAATTTGTTTTTATTGCTATCGTTAATTGTATATCCTTTTGCTAATTCAAGTTTTCTTGAAGAAAATAATATT
>JBDNIM010000155.1:0-17966 GCA_041688295.1 Bacteroidia bacterium | reverse complement strand
CGGTTTTGCTGATGGTAAACTTTGGCATTTGAACCACATAAAACTCACAAGAGCGGAATTCGTATTCACGATTGGGCCAACAGCGTTGTTCATTGGCATTGATATTAAACAAATAAGGATTGTTTATTGCTTTTCCTAAAGTAGGGTTCCATGCAATTTTTAATTCAATATTGTTGGTGCCAGGTTGGCTTTCAAAAAAAGAACCCCCGGGCAAGTTTTGATAAACTTGATAAGCAATAGTGTCGGCAATGGTTTGATTAACGGCCATGGTATCGCGCAAACGAATAGTGACGGTGTCTCTTTTGTTGGCACAGGCGTATTTGCGTAGGGGGAAGTTTTGGATTAGAACCCTTTGATTTACTGCAGGTTGATTATTCCTTGATGATAAAAAATCTACTATCCTAACTTGTTCAGATGCCAACACTTTTTGATTTAAACGATTGTTTTTGAAAGTTTTGGTTTTAACACAAAATAAATCATGATAGGTAAAAGATGAATTAACATTGTAATGCAAACTAATCCCTGTTTTCGGGTTTAAATAAAACCCTTGAGGCGGATTTGTTTCTGGCCTTGGGGCACATGGCGCCCCAAAACGACAATATGAATTGATATAATAATTTAATGAGAAGCCAGCTGTGAAAGGCCTGTATTTTTTTGTTGAATATATGATAGGCTGAGTTAATTCATAAGTAATACTGTCGCCAGTATTACTTATTGACCCAAAATCAATTTGAACAATACCCTGACGCTTTAATCTAAATGGACTATTTATAGGTTGAAATTCTCTAAATTTTGATGATTTATCTCCTTTTTTCCAATTAAAACAACGATTGATACTAAAAAAACAATAATGTTCATAAGTTGTCGTACTAGTTGCTAAATTTTCAAAATTAAAATGTAAGTTCTCTGCAAATTGCCCCCTAAATCCAATTTCTATTTGACAAGCGGATAAAACATCAAGAGTATCTTTAATAGATGGGGATGAAAAATCTATAAAACCAGTATATCTAATTATTGTATATTCAAAGGAACTATTGCCACAAATCGAACTTGAATTACAAAGAGACAGTCCTAAACAATAAAAATAATCTGGAATAAAAACACTGTCCTTATAAATCGGAATTTGTTTTATTCTTAAAATATCATTAAAGAAGACTGAACAATAGGCAGTATCAGGAAAATTTCTTTTATTTGCTGTTATAGAATTGTATCTATATGTATAAAAAGTAAACTTTATTTTTGAACTATCTAACCATTCATACTCACTCTGGAATTTACTCAATGTTCTAATATCAAGTGTTGGTTGTGAATATAAACTCGTTAGGTTTAAAAATAAAATGAATGCAAATATCCTCATAATATTCTTATTTAAGTACATTTAATAACAATTGTCGGAGTTTAAATTTAATGCAGCCGTAATCTTATAAACCTCTGTGGCGTTTAGGCTGTTAATACTAAAGAGAGAGAGAGTCAAAATTAAATTCATCGCCATTTTGCAACAGCTCGCTAGGTTTTTTGTAATCTTGTTCATATCTTTGTTTTTATTTAGTTTTAAATGCAAAGCAAATACTTTTATATTCATTATGCAAACTTTCCTTTTTTATAAGACACAAGGTTTTGGGTTTTGTTGCAAAAATATTTCTACGAAAAGAAATTGTGAGACACAATCAATACTATAAATTAAACGAGTGGGAACAAGGATTAAGGAACGGGGTCGTAGCCGCTTCCGCCTCCTGGTCTGCATCTAGAAATTCTTTTTACGGTTAAAAAAGAACCTCTAAAGAAACCATATTTTTTAAAAGCCTCTATTCCATATTGGCTGCAAGTGGGGGTAAATCTACAAGATGGACTTAAGAGTGGGGAAATTAAATATTGATAAATTTTAATCAAAAAAACACCTATCCAAATGCCTAATTGTTTCATGTTATAGAATTTCGTTTAAGCTCGGTTTCAATCTTTAGCATCGCTTTTTCAAAAGCAGACATTTCTAAATGTTCTTTACTGACAAAATTAAAAACCCCAATAAAACTTGTGTTTTTTGGCAGAGACTCAGCTATGTTTAGTTTGTTTAACCGATAAGCTTCTCGCATCATTCTTTTAATACGGTTTCTATCAACCGCTCTTTTATATTTTTTCTTTGAAACAGAAAATAATACTTTGGAGCATGAAACAATGCTGTTGTCCACTAAATTATAGGCAAAAAAAATTGGAAATGCTTTTACAAGCATGGCGGATTTGTAGATGTAAGAAATTTGTTTTTCATTTCTTAAAATCTCATTTTTAGGCAAAGCAAATGTTTTTTCTTTTGCCATATTATAAACAATGATAGTTAGCCTAAGGCTACACTAACGACTAGCGTTTGTGGCGTAATTCGTCAGAGACTGACAATTTAGAACGGCCTTTTCTTCTTCTAGCAGCAAGTATTTTTCTGCCATTAGCAGTTGCCATTCTTTCTCTGAATCCGTGTTTATTGCGTCTTTTGCGTTGTGATGGCTGGAATGTCCGTTTCATATATTTTTATTTAAAAAAAGGACTGCAAAAGTAAGCTTTTATTTCAATAATCAAAACAAAACTCAAAAAAAAATACATTTCTTTTTATTACAATTGTTCTGGCCTTGCAAAACACGACCAATCAATTAGTTTTTTTGTTTAAATATTTGTTAATGCAAGCTATTTTCAATTAATTTGCAGTCAATTTTTAAAAATAATGAAAAAGATTTTCTCAATTTTAATGGTAAGTATTGTTATGTTAAACAATATTGCCAAAGCAGACGAAGGTATGTGGTTTCTTATGTTCCTTGAAAAGAACAACATGAAAGACATGACCAAAATGGGTTTAAACCTAACAGCAGAACAAATTTACAGCATCAACAATTCAAGTTTAAAGGATGCTATTGTTCAATTTAATGGCGGTTGCACGGGCGAAATCATCTCTAAAGAAGGGTTGGTTTTAACCAATCACCATTGTGGATATGGTGCTATTGCCGAGCTTTCTACCCCTCAAAACAATTACTTGAGAGATGGATATTGGGCAAAAAGCAAAGCCGAAGAACTAAAACCTAAAAGTTTATATGTTCGTTTCTTTGTTAGAATGGACAATGTTACGGTTAGAATTAAATCGTTATTAAACGACACCATGACGGAGGCTAGAAGAGAAGCTGTAATTAATAAAGAATCTGCAAAAATCCAAAAAGAGAACGACAATGATGGTAAATTAACCGTTTCTGTTCGTCCTTTTTTCCAAGGCAACGAATACTATTATTTTGTATATAAAGATTATAAAGATGTTAGATTTGTAGGCACACCGACAGAAAGTGTGGGTAAATTTGGTGGCGACACAGACAATTGGGAGTGGCCAAGACACACGGGCGACTTTTCTTTGTTCAGAGTTTATGCTGACAAAGATGGCAACCCTGCTGAATATTCTATAGACAATGTGCCTTTGGTTCCTAAACATTTTTTACCTGTAAGCATTAAAGGCATTAAAGAAAATGATTTCGCTATGATTTTAGGCTACCCAGGCCGCACCAACCGTTGGATGCCAGCTAAAGGGATTGAACAAAACATAAACTTTGCTTATCCTGCTTGGGTTGAAGGTTCAAAAACTGGAATGGACAATATGAAATCTTATATGGATAAAGACGACAAAGTGCGTTTGGCTTATGCTTCTAAATATGCACAAGTGGCTAATTATTGGAAAAATCGTCAAGGGATGATTGATGCATTAAAAAAACACCAAACTGTAAAATTCAAAACAGAACAAGAGACCAAGTTTAACAAATGGGCGAATAAAAAAGAGAATAAAGTGGTTTATGGAAATGTGATTTCAGATATTAACAAATATTATGACATGACCAACGCAAAAGCAAGACACGACAATTATTTAGCTACCATTTTCAGAACAAGCAATATGGCTTCTGTTCCCTCAAGACTAGGCAAAGCATTGGAAAACTATGCAAAAGCCAATGAGAAAAAAAGAACTGAAATGTTGCCAGGAATTAAGGCAGAGATTGAAAGTTTCTTTGAATCTATTTATATGCCAATTGAAAAAGATGTTTTAGTGGCTCAATTAAATCTTTATACCTCTAAATCTAAAGACTTCGAAATTGCCCCTATCATTGCTGAAATCGCAAAAAACAACGACAACAACTTTGGCAAATATGTTGACAATGCATTTGCTTTAAGTATTTTTACTTCAAAAGAAAGATTATTAGCGTTTTTAAACTTGCCTTCTGAAGGTTTGATAACAGGCGACCCTCTTTTTCTTTTGTCTTCAAAATTAATTGAGCACTACAATTTTAAAAGTGATTCATTAAAAAAAGTTGAGAATGATTATTTAAAATCTTTCCGTTTATTGGTTGATGGGTTGCAAAAAGCTAATCCTAATGCAAAATATTATCCAGATGCTAACTCTACACTTAGATTAACTTACGGCAAAGTGAGAGCATTGCCAACCGACAAAAGAAACGATGCTAAAATTAACAATTATACCACCTTGCAAGGCATGGTTGCTAAACACAAGAAAGATGATTTAGAGTTTGATTTATCTCAATCTGTTATTGACTTATATAACAAAAAGGATTTTGGCAGATATGCAGACAAAGCTGGATACATGCCAGTGAACTTTTTAACAGACAACGACATTACGGGCGGAAACTCAGGTTCTCCGGTATTGAACGGAAATGGAGAGCTAATAGGGCTTGCATTTGATGGCAATATAGAAGCAATGGCGGGCGATGTTGTTTTTGACAGCAAATTGCAAAGAACCATTAATGTTGACATTCGTTTTGTTTTATGGACAATAGAAAAAATTGGTGGAGCAACAAATATCATCAATGAATTAAAAATTATTGAATAAAAGCCAAGTTTTATAAGATACTCTTAAAAAAGGCTGCCCTTGGGCAGCCTTCTTTTTGTTCGTTAAATTAGCCGATCGTTTATTTTGTTTATTTACAGCAAAAATTGAAACATGGTTATGAATCAAAAGAAAAACAAACGCTGCATTAGAAATATAAAAACATGGTTTTTGTAACCTATCATAATCTCAAAAGAGAGCCTGCCTTTACTATAAAAGCTGGATTTGAGCAATTTAAACTGCAAGGACGAGTTGGATACAGCTTAAATCTTTCTAATTCAAACTTCATACAAGATCAAATGTTTGCCACAATTGGCATCAATTTCAACTTTAGAAAGATGTAATTGTTAGGACAGTTAAGCAATAGTTGGTAAAATATAAACCTTTTATTAAAAAACACTTTCCACAAGATAGGTTTTTTGTGGGTGTTGATTTTGTGGGAGATTGGATTATATTTGTGGCGGTTAAAAGGGGGAATCCATTACCCCTTTTGGCACAATGGCGACTAAAAACAGATGTTTATGTTCAGGTTTGTGGAACATATATATACATTTTTTTTGCAAGCCTAATGAAATACTCAAAAACAACAATGAAAGAACTTATAGAACTTTCCGAAAAGACAATAACAATAGTTAGAAATGAATTCCTCAAAGCAAAAGGAAGCATTGATACAAATTTGTATTTTATAGAAAGTGGCAGCTTGAGAGTTTTCGTTTTAGACGACAGCGAAGAACAAGTCATTAGATTTGGGTATAAAGAAAATTTAATTGTTTCTTTGGACTCATTTCTTTCGGGCAAACCCTCAGACCTTGTTATTCAAGCAATTAAAAAAACGGTTATAAAAGTAATTACAAAATCACAAATTGAAACCTTTTTAAAAAGCGAAACAAACAGAATTTTATGGACGAAAATTTTAGAAAACCTAGTTTTACAACAAATGGAGCGTGAAATTGACATCCTCACAAATTCACCAAAAGAACGCTACAAAAGAGTGTTAAAAAGAAGCCCTCAACTATTTCAAGAAATTCCACTAAAACATATTGCCAACTATTTGCGGATGAGTGCAGAAACTTTATCGCGACTAAAAAAGTCTTGACTTCAATCAAGAATTATAAAAAAATTTTCTTCGACCTTTGCACAAACATTATAATAAAATGGAATCAGAAAAATTAATACAGTTGCTTATTGAACAAACAAAGGAAATCATTAACCAAGTTGAAAACCTTAAAAACGATGATTTGAAAACTTTGACATGGAAAGAAAATAAAACTTCGTGGAGTGTTTTGGAATGTTTAGAACACTTGAATTTGTATGGTGATTTTTATTTGCCCGAAATTGACAGGAAAATCAAAAACTCAAACACTAAAAAAGAAACAGAATTTAAAAATGGATTTTTAGGAAATTACTTTGCAAAAAGTATGTTACCTAAAGAAAATCTAAACAAAATGAAAACTTTTAAAGACAAAAATCCATTAAATGCGAATCTTGACAAAAGTGTTATTGACAAATTCATTAACCAACAAGTTAAACTGTTAGACTTGCTAGATCAATCAAGAAGCGTTAGTTTGAATAAGGTAAGAATTGAAACATCAATTTCTAGCTTAATTAAACTTAGATTAGGCAACACTTTTCAGTTTTTTATTAATCATAATATTAGACATATAAAACAAATTGATAGAATACAAAACGAAATAAAAAACGCCTGAAAACAATTATTAGTTTGGAAAAATGTTCAGCTTTAACCAACTGAATCTAAATAATTTTCGCCATATTTCGCTAAATGTGCGGTCTAGGCAAAGCAGAGTTAAACACACATCTACCACCTAAACACTCACAACTAAAAAAGTGTCCAATTGCATAAACAAGTGTGCATTGTTTAATTTTTTGGACAATGCTTTATAGGCGCATCTTTTGTAAGTTTGCCTTTTACATTTATTTTTAATGTCGAGCAAAAAAGGAAATAGTTTTAAGAGCAAAGCAGATGATTTTCAGCCAGAGGCAAAGGCTAAGAATTCGTCAAATAGTTTAGGCAATTATGCTTGGATAAAAGACGAACAAACACGCAAAATCGTTGGTGTTTCGCTGATTCTTTTTTCTTTGTTTTTGTTTGCGGCTTTTGTTTCGCACATTAGCAATCTTTGGCGTTTTGAAACCGACCAAGACATATTACTTTCCAAGAGTTGGAAATGGTACCAAGCAAATAATCCGAAAGGGGTGAGTAATGTAATGGGCTATTTGGGTGCGTGGTTTGGGCACTTGTTTATCCACAAATGGTTTGGAGTTGCATCCTTTATCATCCTACTTTCTGTGTTTACCATTGGCACACATTTAATGTTTAATTGGCGTTTATACCCGATTAAAAAGCTAGTTCGCTATTCGTTTTTTATTATTATTTGGATTTCTATCCTCATGGGATTTTTGTTTCACAACAACAACCTTTTCATGGGCGGAGGTTTTGGTTATTTTGCTGCCGACAGTTTGCAATCTTTGTTAGGAAAAATAGGTTTAATCATGTCTTTGTTGCTCTATGCTGCCATTTTTTCCATATTGGTTTACAACCTAGACTTTAGATTTAACAAAAGTTTAAAAGTCAATGCTGAAGGGGGACTAAATTTGCCAAAAATACCGTTTTCTGAACATGAACTAGAAGCCGAAGCCATTATAAATGCACATAAAGGCCCATTTATTGAGCATGCACCCGATTTAAAAAAAGAAGACGATGGCATAGAGATTTCAGAAATCATAGAACATTTGCCAGAAATTGACACGGATTCAAATATTGATGTTCTAGACACACCCACTTCGCCTTTTACTTTCAGCCTAAATGGAGGAGAAAAAGACCACAAGAAACAAGCCCCTAAAACAGATTTTGAGCTAAAAATAGAACCCACACAAGAGGAAGAAATTATTGAAACAAGTAACCCTTTTGTTGAAAGCACTCCACCTCCTATTGAACAACACGAATTAGGTTTTTATGACCCTAGATTGGCTTTGGGAGTCTATCAAATGCCAACATTGGATTTGTTGCAGGAATATGAAATAAGTAAAACGGAAATAGACAGGGCGGAACTTGAGGTGAGCAAAAACCTGATTGTAGAAACCCTTAAAAACTACAATATCGGTATTTCGGAGATTAAAGCAAACATAGGCCCAACGGTTACGCTCTACGAAATTATCCCTGCGCCAGGTGTGAAAATATCGAGGATAAAAAATCTTGAAGACGACATTGCATTAAGCTTAGCGGCTTTGGGAATTAGAATTATTGCCCCCATTCCAGGCAAAGGCACTATCGGAATTGAAGTGCCTAACAAAAAACCAGAAATGGTGCCAATGCGCAGCATGGTGGCTAGCAAAAAGTTTCAAGAGTGTAATTTTGAGTTGCCAGTTATTTTAGGTAAAACCATTTCAAACGAATTGTATTTAGCGGATTTGGCAAAAATGCCTCACTTGTTATGTGCAGGCGCCACAGGGCAAGGAAAGTCTGTGGGATTAAACACTATCATCTGTTCTTTATTGTATAAAAAACACCCTGCAGAACTAAAATTTGTATTAATCGACCCTAAAAAAGTGGAGCTCACGCTTTATAACAAATTAGAAAGACATTTTTTGGCGAAATTACCTGGCGATGGCGATGCAATTATAACAGACACAAAATTGGTTACCAATACACTAAACTCTTTGTGTATGGAGATGGATGAACGCTACGACTTGCTAAAAACAGCAGGAAAAAGAAACATCATAGAATACAACACCAAATTTAAGGAAAGAAAACTTTTGCCAACAGAAGGCCATCGCTATTTGCCTTATATAGTAGTGGTGATAGACGAAGTGGCAGATTTAATGATGACGGCTGGCAGAGAAGTGGAAACCCCGATTGCAAGATTGGCTCAGTTGGCCCGTGCGGTTGGTATCCATGTTATTTTAGCCACACAAAGACCGTCTGTAAATATTATTACCGGGACAATTAAAGCAAATTTCCCTGCTAGACTTGCTTTTAGGGTAACTTCAAAAATAGATTCACGAACCATTTTGGACAGCAACGGGGCGGATCAATTGATAGGTAAAGGTGACATGCTGTTTAGCACAGGTAATGATTTATTGCGTTTGCAATGTCCATTTGTGGACACACCCGAAGTGGAACGCATCACAGAGTTTATTGGCAACCAAAGGGGCTATCCAACGGCATTAATTTTGCCAGAGTTTAGGGGTGCGGAAGACACTGATGGCAGAGACGATTTTAACGCAAGCGATAGAGACGAGTTATTTGAAGATGCCGCCCGTTTAATAGTAATGACACAACAAGGCAGCACCTCTTTAATTCAAAGAAAACTAAAATTGGGATACAACAGAGCAGGCAGATTAATTGACCAATTGGAGCAAGCCGGCATAGTGGGACCATTTGAAGGCGCAAAGGCCAGAAAAGTTTTAATTCCTGACGAAGCAAGTTTGGAACAGTTTTTGGATAGTCTCTTATAAAATATTAATTTACTACCTATGCACCTCATGAAAATCAAACCATTTATCCTTCTATTTATATCAATTGTACTCTTTTCATTCATCAACATTTCTAACAGCAATGAAATTGCTTCTATAAAAGAAACAAACAGCAAAGACAAGTCTGCAAACAAGCTTTTGAAAGATGTTTCTAAAAAATACAAGGATTTTAAGAGCTTAAAGTCTGAGTTTACAATGGTGAACGAACCTGCGGATGATAAAGCAAAAAAAACAACCGAAAAAGGATCTTTATCATCTAAAGGAAATTCTTTCAAATTGGTGTTTGGCGGGCAAGAAATCTTTTGTAACGGCAAATATATTTGGACTTATACAGAAGAAAATAAAGAATGTGTGAAAGATAATTACAATCCAAATTCAGGAAAAGTCATTAATCCGTCAAAGATTTTTTCTATTTGGGAAAAAGGGTTTTTATATGCAAGCGATGGTTCTTATAAAAAAGGGAGCGCCACAATTGCAAAAATAAAACTAACCCCCACAGACAAATCTGTGCCATATTTTTTAATGAATCTTGAGGTGGATCAAAATGCAAAAACACTACAAAACCTAAAAATATCGTTTAAAGCAGGCAACAAACAAACTTATACAATAACAAGTCAAACGCCAAATACAATTATCAGCAACAGTTATTTTGAATTTGACAAAACTAAGTATAAAGATGTAGAGCTGATTGATTTAAGCTCTAAAAAAACCAAAAAGTAAAGTTATACTAAATTTTGATTGATGAAATTGCACAACAAATTTAACAGCAAAGAATTAAAAGAAAGCATTCACAAAAGCAAAATTAAACGCACGACTGTTTCTTTTTATAAATACCACCTTATAGAAAACCCTCAAGAGTTTAGGGATAATTTATACATTCAATGGGACAGCATTGGCGTTTTGGGACGAATTTATGTAGCAAATGAAGGCATCAATGCACAACTTTCTGTACCAACAGAAAACTTTGAAACCTTTAGAACAGAATTGTATCAAATTGATTTCCTAAATGGCATTAGACTTAACATTGCGGTAGATGACGATGGCAAATCCTTTTTTAAATTGGCCATTAAAGTGAGAGAAAAAATTGTAGCCGATGGCATAACGGACCCCGCCTTTGATGTTACCAAAATTGGACAACACCTAAAAGCTGAAGATTTTAATGCACTAATTAGCAATGAAGAAACCATTGTTGTTGACATGCGAAACCATTATGAAAGCGAAATTGGTCATTTTGAGAGAGCCATTTTGCCCGATGTTTTAAGCTTTAGAGAGCAGCTGCCCAAGGTTGCTAGTATGCTCGAACACAATAAAGAACAACCCATTTTAATGTATTGCACAGGCGGCATTCGTTGTGAAAAAGCGAGCGCTTATATGCTTTACAAAGGGTTTAAAAATGTTTTCCAACTGGAAGGTGGTATCATAAAATATGCCAATGACATTAAAGAACAAGGACTTGAAAACAAGTTTAAAGGCAAAAACTTTGTGTTTGATGAAAGATTGGGAGAAAAGATAGGCAATGAAGTAATTTCAAAATGCCACCAATGTGGAGAAGCTTGCGACACACACACAAATTGTGCAAATGTGGCATGCAATTTATTATTTATTCAATGCCAAAACTGCAAATCGAAATACAGCAATTGTTGCGACAGCGATTGCCAGGCAATTGCTATCCTGCCAGAAGAGGAACAAAAAGAATTGAGAAAAGGCAATAATAAAGGCCGTTTGGTTTTTAATAAAGGGAAGAAACTAAAAACAGGAACATAGCTGAACCACTCTTTGTTTGGTGGTTTAAACGCAGAAAAAAGACAGCAAAAACACAAATTTGATTTTTTAATAATATCTGTTTTAAAAACCATTTTTTTTCTTATTTTTGAACTCTATTTTAAAAATGAATTATACCTTATCTATAGACCTAATAATCAAACAATTGTTGGAGCAAAAAGACTGTGTTATTTTGCCTGACTTTGGCGGATTTATTGTTAGAGACAGTCCTGCTGCCTTCATGGAAAGTCAAAATCTGATTAAACCAGCTACAAAGTCTGTGTTTTTTAATCAAACCATTAAAGACAATGATGGAGAATTGATTGCTGCCATTCAAAAAAACGGGTCAATGGATTATGATAGCGCTTTTTTATCCTACAAACATTGGCATGCTGAACTTGCCAACGATTTAAAACTACATAATAATTACCATCTTTTAAACTTAGGATTATTTCATCAAAGAGAAGACGGTGCTATATGGTTTGAAAGCAATCCTAAAATTAATTTTAATCTAGATTCTTATGGATTATTCCCAGTTCAGGTTTTAAAACAAGAAAAAACAATTAGCCAGACAAAAGAACTTGTTTTCAAACCACTAGCCGACAACAAAGGCATAGAAAAGGTAAAAGAGTCTGCAAAACTTAATTACAAAAAATGGTTAGTTGCTGCCTCTATTGCTGCCATTGCACATATTTCATATTTATTTTTCGAAACGCCAACCCCATTTGACCATGCGTCTGTTTTTCCTATAACTTCAATAGAAAAAGTAGATGAAAAAGAACTTCCAATAGTTGAATTTCCTGAAGTGAAAAATGAGGAAATCATTGTTGAAGAAACCCAACCAATAGAAGAGGTTAAAGAAAACATTGAAATTCAAACACCAATTATTCAAGAAACACCAATTGAAACTTCTCCAATTATTGAACCAGAAAAAACCATAGCAAGCGATGAAGTGGCTGTTGTTATTTTTAAAAAAGTAATTGCAAAATACAGATTTAAAATCAATGCTAATTTTCATGCAAAAGACATTAAAAACAAAGGCGAAAATGCAGAAGTTATTGAAGAAAACAAATGGTTTATTGTTTATCAATATTAAAAAAACATTCATTCAAACACAATAAATTTATAAAAAAACCCGTTTAATTATTTCACAAACATGATATTATCTATTTTATTACAAGCAAGCACAGACTTAGGCACAACAATTGCACCAACTATTGACACGGCAGTTGAAGCTAACAAAAACTTACCTAAAGGCACTTGGGAACTTATTCTTACAGGTGGCTTTGTTATGATTCCCATTTTTGTAATGTTGATCATTGCTATTTTCATAACCATTGAAAGAACTTTAACCATTTCAAAATCTGGAAAACTAGATGCAAATTTTATGTCAAGCATTAAGGACATGGTTTTGAATGACAACATTTTAGGCGCCAAAACACTTTGTGGTCGCACAGATACCCCGATTGCTAGAATGCTTGAAAAAGGAATTTCGAGAATTGGAAATCCCTTGAAAAACATTGAGGTAGCTGTAGAAAATGTAGGAAAGCTTGAGGTTTATAAATTAGAGAGAGGCATGCCATGGCTAGCAACAATAGCAGGAGCGGCTCCAATGTTAGGGTTTTTAGGAACTGTAACAGGCATGATTACCACTTTTAGAAGCATTGCCGAAGCTGGCGACCAAGTGAGTGCGGGCGCATTAAGTGGCGGTATTTACGAAGCAATGGTAACAACAGTTGCGGGTCTTGTGGTTGGAATTTTAGGCTATTTGGCTTACAATCTTTTGACAGCATCAATAGAAAAAGTGGTTTATAAAATGGAAGCCACATCGGTTGAGTTTTTAGACATTTTGCAAGCACCTGCCAACTAATTAAATTATTATGTCATTAAGAAAAACAAGCAAAATAAAAGCCGAAGCCAATATGTCAAGTATGACGGATATTGTGTTTCTCTTATTGATATTTTTTATTTTAACTTCAACAGTAGTTAGAGAACCAATCTTAAAAGTTTTGTTGCCAAAAGGTGTTAATACCGATAAGCAAATAACAAAACCAATTAGGATTTATTTAGATGCTTCTGGTATCTATGCTGTAGAAAAAAACAAAAATATTTCAATTACTGATTTACCTTCTGCCCTTCAAACGGAATTAAGTAAAAATCCAGATGCACCGATAAGTATCAATGCAGACAAATCTGTTATCTATGAAAAGGTAATGGAACTTGTGAGCATTGCTAACAAAACTGGCTCAAAAGTGGTTTTAGCCTTAGACAAAGAAAGTAAATAAAATTTAATTATCATGAACGCAGCTACCGAAAAAAAGAATCAACGCATTTCAGGCGTATTAACAATTGTTATTACAGTCCTTTTGTTTTTATTGATGTTTTGGTATCAATTTAGTAAAACAGATTTAATGTTAAGCGAAGAAGGTTCGGTTGCAGTTGCCTATGGCGACCCAGATGCAGGCGGGCCAAATGATGTGCCTGTTGAACCATCCTATACCCCTCCTACCCCAAGCAAAAACGAGGACAATGCCCAAGAGCAAAGCAATGATGAAGAAGCTGTAGCTACTAAAAAAACAGAGGATACCAAAAAGAAGATAGAAAATAAAGTTACCCCTAAAGAAACGCCAAAGGAAAAAAATCCTGATGACGACCTTTTGAAAAAAGCAATGGAAGCTAAGAAAAACCAACAGAAACAAAATAGTGGAGATGGTTCAAAAAGCGGCACCCAAGGCGACCCAAAAGGAACTGGCGATAACAATAAAGGTGGAGATGGTGGAGGCAGCGGCACAACTGGAAGTGGAACAGATAAATCAGGTGCTGGCAAAGGCGGAGTTACTCACTCTTTCAAAGGCCGTTCTTTTTCTGCCGGTACAACTTCAAAAAACTGTAATAAACAAGGCAAAGTTGTAGTGGATGTGATATTAAAACCTGATGGCACAATTGTTTATGACGGTATTAATCCACAATCGCAAAGCGACAATTGTTTGGAAGAAGCCGCAAAAGAAATTATTAGGAAATCTCGTTTTAACTCCAGCGAAACAACAGTGAGTGTTGAAGGAACCATCACTATCAATTTTAAACTTAATTAAACCTCTTTAATGGATTATAAGGAAACAGTTGATTTCTTATACGCACAATTGCCTTATTTTACAAGAGATGGCAAAGCGGCAATAAAAGAAGATTTAAAAAACACCCTTTTACTTTGTGATTTAATTGACAACCCTCAAAATAAATTCAAATCGATACACATTGCTGGTACTAATGGAAAAGGCAGTTGCAGCAATCTTTTGTCAGCCGTTTTTCAAGAACATGGCTACAAAACAGGTCTTTATACTTCGCCCCATTTAATCGATTTCAGAGAGAGAATTCGCATCAATGGCGAAATGATTTCTAAAGACTTTGTGGTTGAGTTTGTAGAAAATATAAAACCACATTTAGAAACCATTAAGCCTTCTTTTTTTGAACTTACAGTGGCGCTTTGCTTTGATTATTTTGCCAAACAAAACATCGATATCGCCATTATTGAAACTGGCATGGGCGGCAGAATGGACAGCACCAACATAATTACTCCAGAGGTTTCGGTAATTACCAATATTGGATACGACCACATGGATCTTTTGGGCAATACTTTGCAATTAATAGCAAGCGAAAAAGCGGGTATCATAAAACCAAATATCCCTGTTGTTATTGGTGAAACCCAAACTGAAACAAAACAAGTTTTTGAACAAAAAGCAAGCGCATGTAACACGCCTCTATTTTTTGCAGATAGCAATCCTTTGTTTTATAACACAGAAACAGAATGCGAACTGAAGGGCGATTATCAACAAAAAAACTGTGTTACCGTTTTGCAAACCCTCAAAGTTTTAGAAACGAAAGATTTCGTATTTAATCAAGCAAAAATAGCCAAAGCTTTTATGAATGTAAAAGCACTTACTGGTTTCAGAGGCCGATGGGAAGAACTTTGCAAATTGCCAAATATTGTTGCAGACACCGCACACAATGTTGATGGTATTAAGATTGTAATCAATCAAATAAAAAATACAAAACATGAGCAACTACACATTGTTTTTGGGATGGTGAAAGACAAAAAAAGAGACGATATTTTAACCTTAATGCCTAAAAATGCGTATTATTATTTTTGCGCCCCTGATTTGATGCGTGCTATGCCAGCAAAAGCGTTAGCAGAAGAAGCCATGCAATATGGATTGATTGGAGAGCACTATGAAAATGTTAAGTCCGCATTAACAGCGGCAAAGGCAAAAGCAAATAAAAACGACTTTATATACATAGGCGGTAGCACATTTGTGGTAGCCGAAATTTTAGAATGAGTGAAATAACAGTTTATACAGACGGAGCAGCCTTGGGCAATCCAGGAAAAGCGGGTTACGGCATTGTGATGCAATACGGCAAACACCAAAAAGAAATTTCTGAGGCATATAATCATTCAACCAACAATCGAATGGAGCTTTTAGCGGTTATTGTAGCGATGGAAAGCATAAAGAACAAAGATATTTTAGTTAATATTTATACTGATAGCAAGTATGTTTGCGATGCAGTGAACAAAAACTGGATATTGGGTTGGCAAAAGAAAGCTTGGAAAAATGTTAAGAACATAGATTTATGGAAACGCTTTTTAATTGTTCATGCTCAGCATAAAACACAGTTTTTTTGGGTAAAAGGCCATGCCGGCAATGTTTTGAACGAGCGTTGCGATTTTTTAGCTACACAAGCGGCCAAAACTGGACCTTGGTTAAGAGACACAGTTTATGAAAATGAACAAAGCAATAACAATCGATTAATTTAGTTAATTTTGCACCCATTATGATGAGCAGAGAAACTTTGCTGTTGGTAATATCGCTGCCCATTTATATTATTTCTATTTCAAGCGAATTATACATTAGCAAGAAAAAAAACATTAACAATTACCAACTCAATGACAGTTTGGTTAGTTTGTGGCTGGGTTTGTTGGGGGCAGCATTAGACTTTGGTTTAAAAATAATTACCCTTGCAGTATTGGATTGGTGTAATCGACATGCTTTTTATAAGCCAGACTTGCTCATCTACTACCCTATTTTAGCATGGATAATTGTTTTCATTGCGCAAGATTTTTGTTTTTATTGGTTGCACAGAACAGAACATTACAGCCGAATATTTTGGGCTGTTCACAGCAATCATCACAGCAGCGAAAACTATAATTTTCTAGTTGCTTTGCGCTCTTCGGTTCTGCAACCCTTGTATAGGTTTGCTTTCTACATTCCGGTGGCGTTTCTAGGTTTCGATGGACTTACAATTATATTTATTTACGCAGTCAATCAAATGTATCAGTTTTTCTTACATACCGAGCTTATTGGCCGTTTGCCCAACTGGTATGAAAGTGTTTTTGTCACGCCTTCTCACCACAGAGTGCACCATGCATGCAATCTAAAATATTTGGACAAAAACATGGGTCAGGTATTAATTATTTGGGACAAACTATTTGGCACTTTTCAAAAAGAAGAAGAAAAGCCAATATACGGACTGACTAATAATTTGGAAACTTTTCATCCAATTGACACGGTTTTTAGCGAATTTTATAAAATAAAAACCGACCTTAAAAAGCCAATAAGTTTTGCAACAAAAATGAAATACATTTTTAATGCACCTGGCTGGAGCCACGATGGCAGCACAAAAACAAGCAAGCAAATGAGAGAAAAGGAATAGTTATAACAGGATTTCAATCCTATTTTATAAAAAATGAATCCCTTTTTAAATTTAAAAAACAAAACTAGAAAACAAAACAAACAAATTATGAACAAGAAAATGGAAGTAGAAATATGGAGCGATGTTATGTGCCCATTTTGTTACATCGGGAAGCGCAAATTTGAGATGGCTCTTGAAAAATTTCAATATATTGACCAAATAAAAATAGATTGGAAAAGCTATCAACTGATGCCAGAACTAAAAACACAACCCAATAAAAGCATCAATACTTTATTGTCGGAAGCCAAAGGCATCAGTTTGGAAGAAGCCAAAGAAATGAACAACTATGTAGCCAAAATTGGAGAACAAATAGGGCTAAAATATGATATTGACCATACAATTCCTGCTAATACTTTCAACGCACACCGTTTAATTCAGTTTGCAAAAACAGAAAACAAAGGAAATGAGGCCGAAGAAAGATTGTTTGAGGCATATTTTTCGGAAGGGAAAAACATTGATGATATGCCAACGCTTATACAATTGGGTGTCGAAATAGGATTGGATAAAATAGCCGTAGAACAGGTTTTGGAAAGTGAGCAATTTTCAGAAGCGGTGCAAATAGACATCTACGAATCGCAACAACTTGGGGTGCGTGGCGTGCCATTTTTTGTTTTTGATAGAAAAACAGCCATTTCGGGAGCACAAGAGCCTCAAACTTTTTTGCAAACGCTTCAAGGTGCTTTTGAAGAATGGTCGAAAAACAATCCTAAATATGGGATTGATGTGATTGATGGTCAGTCGTGCACACCTGATGGCAATTGCGATTAGAATAAAAACCAAAAGAAGCAAAACCCTAACCAACCAAAAAAACATGCCCATATCAAACACTTTTAAAAGAAAAACATGGATTCTCACTGTGTTTTTTATCATCTTTTTTAGCCCAAATATAATGGCACAAGATTTTGAATTTAAAAACAGTTCTATAAAAACAGGGATTGGCATTGGCGTTAATGAAGGCGAAAGGGAAGCTGGTGTGGGAATTGTTTATTCACTTGGGTGGCAAAAAAGTTTTGGAGAAAAAAACAGATTTCGTATCAATCCAAATGTTGTTTTCGGTGGTTTTAGCCCCATTGGCATATCAGACACACGAGACCAATTTTATAAAATAAGCAAT
>JBDNIM010000154.1:0-3230 GCA_041688295.1 Bacteroidia bacterium | reverse complement strand
CATAATCATAATTTGCAATGCCTGCAAAATAAGAGGCGTGCATTAAAGCTATTTGCACATTGCCTTCCATTTTTACCAACGAAGCAGGGTTCCAATAGCCAGAATATACATCATTGCTTGATGCCAAAACCGAACCACCCATGCCCAAAGAACGCGCTCCCACACCAATTTGCAAAAACTCATTGCTATATTTTGTCGCATTTTGCGAAAACCCCATTCTAACTAAACAAACAAAACAGACCAAAACAGCCGTTTTTAATTTAAAATTCATATACATTCAAATCTTTTTTTAATATTACCATATTTTTTTTTGCAGCCTCTATCGCTAATGGAATTGCATTCAAAATTTGAATTTCGTCCGCTTTTGTCCATGAATAATCGATGCCCACTTTTTTATATACCATGCTTAACGCAAAAATAAGTTTTTCATTGTATAAATAGTCGAAAATAAATTGATTTTTTATAAATTTTTGAAATTTTGTTTCAAATGCTGCATGATTTTCTATTTTTTGACTGATTAGAAAGCTTTTTAATTTTTGCAAATCTACAGCTTTTAATAAGTCGTAAAAATTTTTGCACAAACCTTTATTCTCATCCATCAAAGCCCTGTCTAAAATTATTTCTGTAAAAATATGATTGAAAAAATAGGTTCGTGGCCATTTTGGTTCTATGTAAATGGTTTTCAAATATTCATTCATATCCCAAAAATAGTTGGAGTTATGAAACACTGCGTCTGCTTTAAAATGCGCTTGACAACCAGCATAAAAATCAAAGTGTTCAGGCATAGTTTCAAGATTCAAAACCAAGCGCTGATTGCAAAAGTTTTTAACCAAATCTGGCATTATAGCACCCAAACTAAAATGAGGATTGTCTTTTCCATAAAAGTAATGGTGTGCTAAAAAATTCATAAAACACTAAAGTTATTAATAGTTTGAAATGATAAAAAATACTTTTGCAAAAATAATGAATAGTTTGAAGGTAAATTAAGTTTTTTTAATATTGAAAATGAGCAGCCTACGCCCTCACTCTTTAATCAACTTTAAAAAATAGTGCTCATCATCGATTGTCAATCTTATTAAATGTAATCCTTTGCTGCAAAAAACATCGTCTTTTAGCATCAAGTTTTTTATTCCTTCTGTTTCAATTACACTATCAAAAATTATTTCTGATTTTCCATTTACATTTATTATTGAAAGTGACACAACACTATTTTTGTAAAGGAAATAATTTAAACTTACTTGATTCTGAAATGGATTAGGGTAGGCTTTTAATTTTATTTTATTTATTGAAAATTGAGCAAGATCAATAGTATTAAAAGAGACTAATTGTTCGAAGCTAGAATCGCATTGTTCCATGTTTTTTACAAAAAGTTTGGCTATAAAATCTTCCTTTTTTAAGGGTTTGTAGGTAGTTGTTTTTCCATAAAGCAAAGTGTCATTAAACTGCCATTGGTAGTTTTCGGCTGTTGTATCCAAAGCTCTAAAAACAATATTATCACCTAGTTTTTGATAAGAAAATCTCGCTCTTGGCAAAGCAAAAACAGCTATTGATTTTTTAAAACTATCCACACATCCAATGCTGTCGGTTACAACCAATTTTACTGAATAATTTTTTGCAAAAGGAAAAATAAATTGCGGGTTTTTCTCATTAGAACTTTCCAAATCATTAAAAACCCATGAATAAAGGCTGCTGTCAGAACTAAAATTTTTGAATGTCGTAGTTTCTCCTAAACAATTATTTTCAGCAGTGAATAAAGCTTTGGGGGCTTCAAATATAGTAACTGGTTTTGTGCTAACAGCCGCACAACCACTGTCATTTATTACCGTCATTTCGATTAAGTAACTCCCAGCAATCGGATATTTATAATAAAAAGAGTTCTTAAACTTTGAACTATCTCCATTGCCCATTTTCCATTTGAAACTTGCAATATTTAAACTATTATTTGTTATTAAAATGCTGTCGTTGACGCAAGTGTTTTTTGCAATAAAATCAGCAATCGGCAATTCAAATACTTTCACTTTTTTTTGAATTGTATCAAAACAAATGCCTTGCTGATTGATGATTAGCCGAGCCGTATATTCGCCACCATTGGAAAATAATAGGGTAGGATTAAATAAATTGGAAGTATCGCCATTTCCAAATTGCCATTGATAACTTTGGCCATTGGTGCTGGTATTTATGAAACTTAAACTGTCGTTTAAACAAATGTTTTTTACAATAAAATCTGCTTTAGGTTTTGGGTAAATACTTATTGTTTTTTTAAGAGAATCCTGATACCCAAACTTTCCTCTTATGGTTAAAGTAATTGTGAAAATACCTGGCGCTGAATACAAATGTTGCGGATTTTTTAAAATAGATGTTTTTCCATCTCCAAAATTCCACAAATAGCTAACTGAATTTTCACTTTTGTTATCAATATCTAGTATTTGGCTATCACAAATATCTTTAAATGTAAAATTAGCCTTAGGACGAGCAATCTCATGTGCACCAATAGAATATTGCTTGTTAAAATTGATAGAGTCGCCATAAAAATCTAAGGTTACCTGGTTTATGCCTAGCAAAGTATCTATAAAAATACCTTTTCCAATTAATCCACTATTGCTATTTAGACGATAGGCAGCTATTGTTTTTAAGGAATCGACACCTAAAATATTTCCGCCTTTCCCTGGATTAATTAAACCTGGATTGGTTCTAAATCCAATATTTCGATTGTCATAAATTTCTTGTCTAGTAGCGTTTCTCCAATTGTTCAGACTGGTATAAGTTGTCATATTGTCTTTAAATTTGAAACCACCACCATAATCAAAGTAAGCATTGTTGTAAAATTTAAGATTGATGCAAGGGTTTAAATCCAATAAGTTGGCGCCATTTTTTGCCATAATAATATTGTTGCAAACCCTTATGTTTTTCATGCTTCCAAAATTATTATATACTGCAAATGCCCCATTTTTCCAGATATAACCGATTGTGTCAATATAAATGGTGTTATTATAAACATCGATATTCTCAACGGTTATGGTTCCGGCTAGATCGCCACTCCATATCAACATCCCCAATCCTTTGCCATCTTTTTCGCTGATGTTATATCGAACGATGTTATTTTTCATTTTTCGGGCACCCGTAAATTGGGCAATCAAAAGCCCCGGCCCGTCATTATCATGCGAATAATTATATTGTAAAATGGAATTTTGTGCGCCTCCGTCCAAATCAAAACCACCGCCATCAACAGT